>NZ_LEKI01000037.1:0-39324 GCF_001029525.1 Nocardiopsis sp. RV163
ACAGCCACGCCGACTACGGCGTGCCCGGCACCGGACGACCCGAGTACGACACCGACTCCTTCAACCGCAACGACTACGACACCGGAACCCACCACCGCTCCCCCTACCGCACCGGTGACCGGCCGGGAGGAGGCCGGTCGAGGGGAGGCGGTGACCTCCGTGGACCGCGGCGATCCGGTGGGTTCGGCCTGCGCTCGCGGGGGGACGCAGGCGGTCCGGTGCGGTTCAGGGTCAGGGCGCCGCGCGGCGAATGGGCGATTATCGGTCATCTGAAACGGGGCGGGGGCACAGACCCACTGTATGTGTTGTCGTGCTCCGTGTGCAGAGGGCTACGGGAGCTTCCTCCAGGAATCACCGTGACCCCGGATCCGTCGAATCGTCCGGGGCCGTTGCGGAGGCGGCGCCCGCGGTGAACTATGTCACCCGCTGCGTGTTACCAGCGAACCGCGCGCGACGGCCTGGTCCGCGATCGCCTCCAGCGAGACGCTCAGCGCCGCGCCCTCGGGCAGGTCCAGCGGGCCCCGGAGGGCGTACACGGTGAACCGGTACTCGTAGGCCTCGTCGGGCTCGGGGCAGGGCGGGTCGTAGGCGGACTCGCCGATGCTGTTCTGGCCCTGCTTGGCGTCGGCCGGAACGGTGTTCTGGCGCAGCTCGACCAGTTCGGGGTCCAGGTCGTAGACCACCCAGAACACCTGCGCCACCTGCGGGTCGTCCATCACCAGGGCGATCGACCCGGCCTCGTCGGGAAGCCCCGACCAGCTCAGCGGCGGCGAGTACGCCTGCTGTGCCTCCTCGGGGTCCTCGGAGCCGCCCGTGTCGCCCTCGCCCTCCGCGCCGGTCTCGGCCTCGCCCTCGCAGGAGTAGGCCGCGGGAAGCGGCTCGCCCTCCTGCATCAGCGGGCTCGTGACGTTGATGTCGTCGGGCATGTCGCCGTTCTGCGCGGGCGAGAGGATCCCGCAGCCCGTGGTCAGCGCCACGACGGCCCCGGCCGCCACCGCGCCGGCGCGCGTACCGGGGGACGGGCGGGCCGCACGCGGCGCACCGGTGGTCCGGGGGAAGGGGAGGGCCGGGAACAATGGGACTCCTGCTTTTCGGGCCGTGGAGGCGAACATCTCGGTGACGCGGGTGCGGCGCTCGGAGGAGATCCGGCGCCGGACCGGCGGGGAACGGGCGGCTCCGCGGGCGGGCGCCGACGACACGTTCCCCAGCGAACCCTACTGCGGTCGGGCGGGCGTTCGGTCTCCCGTCCGCGCACCCCGCGCACCCGCGCGGGACGCCGCTGACCGCGTCCGCGCCCCACCGGCCGCGGTCCGGCGAGAAGGGGACGGGGGACGCCCCTCACGGAGAGCGTTCGTCCGTACGATCGGTGATCATGGGTCGGTGCGGTTCTCCATCCTCGGGCCCCTGGCGGTCCACGACGCGACCGGGCGGCCCGTCGCCATCGGCGGCGCGCGCCTGCGCACGCTGCTCACCCTCCTCCTGCTCCGGCCCGGCCAGCGGGTCGCCAACGACGAGCTCACCGACGCCGTCTGGGCGGGCGACCCGCCCGCGTCGCCGGGCAACGCCCTGCAGGCCCTGGTCTCCCGCCTGCGCCGCGCGCTGGGTGAGGGCGCGCGCATCCACGGGGACGCCTCGGGGTACCGGTTGGCGGTCGAGCCCGGACAGGTGGACCTGACCGAGTTCGAGTCCCTGGTCAGACGGGGGCGGGCCGGGCTCGCCTCGGGCAGGGCCGCCGACGCCGCCCGCGACCTGGGCGAGGCCCTCGCCCTGTGGAGCGGACCGGCACTTTCGGACCTGACCGCGCGCGGCCTGGCCGAGGACACGGCACTGCGCCTGGCCGAGACCCGCCGCGCGGCCCTGGAGGACCGGCTGAGCGCCTTGGCCGACCTGGGACTGCACGCCGAGGTCCTGCCCGAGGCGGAGGACCTGTGCCGACGCGAACCGCACCGCGAGGGTCCCCTCGCGCTCCTCGTGCGCGCGCTGGCCGCCACCGGCCGCACCGCCGACGCCCTGGCCGCCTACGAGCGCTTCCGCTCCCACCTGGCCGACGAGCTGGGCCTCGATCCCTCGCCCCAACTGCGCGATCTGCACCTGAGGCTGCTGCGCGGTGAACTCGACGCGCCCCCCTCCGCCGATCCCTCCCCGCTTTCGGCTCCGCCCCTGCGCCTGCCCGTCGCCCTGACCAGCTTCGTGCCGCGCGACACCGAGGTGGACACCGCCGTCGACCTGCTCACCCGCGAGCGCCTGGTCACCCTGCTGGGCCCCGGCGGCGCGGGCAAGACCCGCCTGGCGATCGAGGGCGCCTCCGCGCTGGCCGCGCGGGCGCCCTCCCTGATCTCCCGAGGCGGCTGGTTCGTCGAACTCGCTTCCAGGACGGCCGCGGACGTCCCCCAGGCACTGGCCTCCGCGCTGGAACTGCGCGAGCACGCCGTGTTCCAGGCGCGCTCCGCGGCCCCCACCTCGCCCGCCGCACTCGTCCCGCTCCTGGAACGGGTGGTCTCCTTCGTCGGCGACAGCCCCGTCCTCCTCGTCCTGGACAACTGCGAGCACATCGTCGAGGAGGTCGCGTCCGCCGTGGCGACGCTGCTGGCACGCTGCCCCGGCCTGCGGATCCTGGCCACCTCCCGCGAACCCCTGGGCGTGCCCGGCGAACAGCTCCTGACCATCCCCTCCCTGGACATGCCGCCCGAGGGGGCCTCAGCCGACCGGGCCACCGCCTGCTCCTCGGTCGTCCTGTTCGCCGAACGCGCCGCCGCCGTGCGCCCCGGCTTTCGCGTCACCCCCGACAACGTCGCCCACGTCGTCCGCGTCGTCCGCGAGCTGGACGGCCTGCCGCTGGCCCTGGAACTGGCCGCCGCGCGCCTGCGCTCGATGAGCGCCGCCCAGCTCGCCGACCGGCTCCGCGACCGCTTCCGGCTCCTCACCGGGGGCGCCCGGTCGGCTCTGCCGCGCCACCGCACCCTGCGCGCCGTCGTCGACTGGAGCTGGGAGCTGCTCGACGAACCCGAGCGCCGCCTGCTGCGCCGCCTGTCGATCTTCGCCGGGGGAGCCACCCTGGAGGCCGTCGAACGGGTCTGCGCCGACCCCGGCACCGAGGGGGAGATCGGCGGCCACGACGCGTGGACCGTCCTGTTCGCCCTGGTCGACAAGTCCCTGGTCATCGCCGACAACCCCGACCGTGACGGCACTCCGCCCCGCTACCGGCAACTGGAGACCGTGCGGGCCTACGCCGCCGAACGCCTGGCGCGCAGCGGGGAGGAGGAGCGCGTGCGCGACGCGCACGCCCGCCACGTCCGCGACCTGTGGCGCTGGGCCGACCCGCTGCTGCGCGGCCCGCGCCAGGGGGAGCTGCTCGCCCGTCTGGCCCCCGAGGCCGACAACTGCGGCGCCGCCGTGCGCTGGGCCGTCGAGCGCCGGGACCGCGCGCTGGCCCTGGACCTGGTCGAGTGCACCCAGTGGTACTGGACCCTGTGCGGTTCCTGGCGCCAGCTCCACTACTGGGCCGGGAACGTCCTGGACATGGTCGGCGGCCGGGTGCCCGAGGGGCGCGCCGTGGCCTACGCCAGTTGCCTGTTCCAGCGGGCCGACACGACCACCGCCCACGAGACGGTGCTGGAGCGCATACGCGAGGCAGAGGCCGTCCTGGAACAGGCGGGCCAGCGGCCGGAGGAGCACCACATGCTCGTCTACGGCCTGGTCTACAGGGCGCTGCTGGAGGGGACGACCGGAGCCGCCCACGAACGCCTCACCGTCGCGGCCGACCAGTCCGACCCGTGGATGCGGGCCCTCGTGGGGGTGCTGCTGTCCCTGTTCGACGCGGTCAACGGGCGCACCGGGCGGTCCATGGAACGCGCGAGAACCGCCCTGGAGCAGTTCCGCGCGTGCGGCGACACCTGGGGCGAGTGCCAGGCACTGGTCCAGGCCGTGGACCTGTACCGCTTCGAGGACCTCGACCGCTGCCGCGACCTGCTCACCCTCGGCGTGCGCAGGGCCGAGGAGGCGGGGCTGGAGGCGCTGGACTGGATGTTCCGCGTCCGCCGGGCCCAGGTCCTCACCGACATCGGTGACCTGGAGGCCGCGCGCGCGGACCTGCGGGTGCTCCTCGGCTTCGAGCGGCCCGTGGAGAGGGAACAGATGGTGCTGCTGCGCCTGGCCGAGGGCCAGTGGCTGCGGGACGCGGGGGAGCCGGACGCGGCCCGCGCGGTCCTGGAGCGGGCCGGCGAGGACCTCAAGGGCCTGGGCGGGTTCTCGCCCGTCTACGTGGAGGCGGGCTGGCGGACCCTGTACACCACCGTCGCCTGGAGGGCAGGTGACACCGGGGAGGCCTGGGAGCAGGCCCGGCTCGCTTGGCGGTTGGCCGACCACGGCCTGGGACCGGTGTGCGCGGAGGTCCTGGACACCTTCGCCGTGCTGGCCGTCGGAGAAGACCCGCGGCGCGGCGCCTGGCTGCTGGCCTGCGCCGAGGTGCTGCGCGGCATGCCCGACACCGCCACGCCCCTGGTGGTGCGGGCCCGCGAGAGCGCGCTCCGGGAGCTGGGCGAACGGGAGTACGGCCTCGTCCTCGCCGGGGTCCGGGACATGGGCGCCGACCGGATCCACGGGCTCGTGGACGCCTGGCTGGCCGGGGACGCGCCCGGTGGAGCGGAGCGCCCCTGACCCCTCTGCCGCCCCGGGCACCCCGGGGCGGCAGAGGGGGTCTCGTCGGCGGCGGGTCAGGTGCGGCGCCGGTAGGCCCACACGGCCAGCGGGAAGAAGACCGCGGTGATGATCGCGGCCCACAGCACGGTCCACAGCACCGGGCCGGCGGCATCGCCCGAACCCAGCATCAGGGCGCGCATGGCGTCCACGACATGGGTGACCGGGTTGTTGGCGGCCACCACCCGCAGCCAGCTGGGCATGTCGTCGGGGCTGACGAACGCCGAGCTGCTGAAGGTCAGCGGGAACATCAGGATCATCCCGAACGCCTGCACCGCCATGGGGGTGCGCACGATCATGCCGATGAAGGCCGACATCCAGCACAGGGCGAACGCGAACAGCAGCACCAGTGCGGCCGCCACGACCACGCCCACCACGCCGCCCTCGGGGCGGAAGCCGATGGCCAGGCCCACCACCAGCACCATCACCACGGTGATCGAGTACCGGACCAGATCGCCGAGGATGGCGCCCGTCAGCGGGGCCGAGCGGGCGATGGGCAGCGACCGGAACCGGTCGAAGATGCCCTTCTCCACGTCCTCGCTCAGGGAGAAGCCGGTACCCAGCGTGGCGAAGATGACCGACTGGGCGATGATGCCGGGCATCAGGAAGTCGCGGTAGGTCTGCCAGTCGCCCATCATCGCCTGGCCGAAGACGAAGACGAACAGGGTCACGAACATGACCGGCTGCAGCATCAGCCCGAAGACCTCTTCGGGGTTGGCCTTGATCTTCAGCACGCTGCGCGTGGCCAGTTGCAGCCCGTTGCGCACGGTGATCAGCGGACTGATCCGCTCTGGGGTGGTCGGCGCGTCCTCCGGCCGAGCCGACGGCGTCCGGGTCGTCATGGCGCTCATGCCGGTGTCCCTTCGTCAACGGCCCCCCGGGGGGCCTCCTCCTCGGCGGCGTGCCCGGTCAGGGCGAGGAAGACCTCGTCCAGGCTGGGTTTGCGCAGTGACAGCTCTGCTACGGCCACACCCTGCTCGTCCAGGCGGCGCACCACCTCGGGCAGGACCGCCGAGTCGGTGACCGCGACGCTGGCCAGCAGCCCGTCCGAGGACACCGGGGTGCTGGTGACCGCCTCGATGATCCTGGTGGCCAGGGACAGCTCCCCGGTCTCGACGGTGCGCACCTCCAGCACCTGGTTGCCCGCCCGGCTCTTGAGCTCCTCGGGTGTGCCCTCGCTGATCACCCGGCCGTGGTCGAGCACCATGAGGTCGTCGGCCAGCTGATCGGCCTCCTCCAGGTACTGGGTGGTGAGCAGGACGGTGACACCGTCGTCCACCAGCCCGCGCACCACGTCCCACAGCCCGTTGCGGCTGTGCGGGTCCAGGCCGGTGGTCGGCTCGTCCAGGTACAGCAGCGACGGGCGGCCGACCAGGCTCGCGGCCAGGTCCAGTCGTCGGCGCATGCCGCCCGAGTAGGTCTTGGCGGGGCGGTCGGCGGCGTCGGAGAGCCCGAAGCGCTCCATCAGCTCCGCCGAGCGCGCCCGCGCCCCGGCCCGGTCGAAGCCCAGCAGCCGGGCGATGAGCACGAGGTTCTGGGTTCCGGTCAGGTCGGCGTCGACCGCCGCGTACTGGCCGGTCAGCCCGATCAGGCGGCGAACCTCGTGGGGCTGGCGCGCCACGTCGAAGCCGCCCACCTCGGCGTGCCCCTCGTCGGGGCGCAGCAGGGTCGCCAGGATGCGCACCGTCGTGGTCTTCCCGGAGCCGTTGGGCCCCAGCACGCCCAGCACGGCCCCCGCCCCGGCCCTCAGGTCCACGCCGTCCAGGGCCCGTTTGCCCTTGAACTGCTTGACCAGGCCCTCCGCGCGGATGGCGTCAGTCATCGCTCCTCCAGATGTCAACGTCTGCTGTCAAGTCTGACCAACCGGTCTGACAGAACGCTGACAGCGCATGGCGGAGAAACCCCCAGGAAACGGGCGCCGGTGTCAGCGTGTGCGGTGGCGGGTTCCTTCCGTCGGCGGCCCGCGGGGGAAGGGGCGGGCGCGGGGTGAGGCCCTAGACTCGTGCGCGTGATGGACACTCCCGCGACCCCCGGTCCCCAGGAGCCGCCGCGAACGCCCGGACCCGAGGCGCCCGTGCGGCTGCGCCCGCCGCTGCGCCGCGTGAGCGGCCGGGCGATCGGCGTGTGGACCCTGCGCCTGCTGTTCGCCGGCGTCTTCTTCCTGCTACTGCTGTCGGCGGTCGCCTGGGCGGTCTCGTCGCTGGGCTGGACGTGGATCCCGCCGTGGGCGCGGGACAACGCCTGGCTGCTTCCGGGGGTCTACGCGCTCTACGCCCTGGTCGAGATCGCCGTCGTCCCCTCGTGGAGGTACCGGGTGCACCGTTGGGAGGTGGCGGGGGACGTCATCTACACCCGGGCGGGCTGGTTCAGCCGCTCCTGGCAGCTGGTCCCGGTCAACCGCCTGCAGACGGTCGACCACACGCAGGGGTGGCTGGAGCGCCTGTTCGGCGTGGCGACGTTGGAGGTGCAGACCGCCTCCTACGCCGGGTCGTCCACGATCGAGGGGTTGGACGCCGAGGAGGCGCGCCTGCTGAGCGAGGAACTGGCCGTGCGCGCCGGTACGCTGAGGGACGACGCGACCTGATGGACGGACACGCCGGACACCACGGCCCGCCGGACCCGGTCGGCCCCGACGACCGGGGCGGCTGGGTCGCCCCCGGAAGCGGCACCGCGCCCCCGGGCCCGGGGGAGACCGCCGACCCCGGCCCGGCCGCCGATCCGCGGCCGCCCCGGAGCCCTGACGCCCACGCGCCGCGGGCCCCCGGGTCCGCAGCGCCCTGGATCCCCGGCGTCCACACGCCCGCCGACTCCGGCGCGCACGCTTTCCAGGACCCCGGCCCCGAGGCATACCGGGAGCCGGGGCCGGAGCCTTCGGACGATCCCCGCGACTGGTGGGGCGGGCAGGACGGCGGGGGCGCGGAGGCCTTCGGCGCCGAGCGCGCCCGCCGCCTCAGTCCCCGCAGTGTGGTCGTGGGACCCATCAACCAGCTCAGGGGCCTCCTGGTGCCGATCGCCGCCGGTCTGGTGCTCGGCGGGTTCAACGCCTGGGTGCTCGCCGCCACGGGAGCGACCGTCGTGGCCCTGCTGGTCGGCGGGATGGTCACCTGGCGCACCACCCGCTACGAGGTCGCCGGGGACCGGCTGGAGATCCGCCGGGGCCTGCTCCGCCGCTCCCAGCGCACCATCCCGCTGGAGCGGGTGCGCGGCGTGGACGTCACCAGCACCCTGCTGCACAGGCTGCTGGGCGTGGCCGTGGTCCGCGTCGAGGCCGCCGCGGGCTCCGCGGGCGCCACCGAGGACGGCAAGCTCGACGCCGTCTCGGCGGGCGAGGCCGACCGCCTGCGGCGAGTGCTGCTGCACCGCAGGGCGGTGCTCACCGGACACGGCGCCGGGGCCGCCGCCCCGCCCGCCGCGCCGGGCGGGCCCGCCACGCGGGAGGGCGCCCCGGAACCGGGGGAGGACGACACCGTCACCCACTTCGCCATGCCCCGCTCGTGGTACCTCTACGGGACGCTGAGCCTGGGGTACCTGCTCACCCCGTTCGCGGTCCTGGCCACCCTGTTCGGGATGGTCCAGCAGACCGCCGGGGAACTGGCCACCGACTACGCCGTGGACTGGGTGACCACGTCCGACCACAGCCTGATCCTGCTGGCCGCGGCCCTCTTCGCCTGCGTGCTGGTGCTGCTGATGCCGGTGTTCGCCGTGGTCTCCTACGCGCTCACACACTGGGGCTTCACCCTGAGGGAGCGCGACGGCTCCCTGGTCGCCGAGCGGGGGCTGCTCACCCGGCGCAGCGTGACGCTGGAGAAGCGCCGCATCCGCGGGTACGAGCTCCTGGACAACCCCCTCGAACGCCTGCGCGGGGCGGTGCGCCTGCGCGCCATCGTCACCGGACTGGGCGACACCGCCAACCGCGCGGTGCTGCTGCCGATCGGGCCCCGCGCGGTGGTCGATGACGTCGTGGACCGCGCGCTCGCCCGGTACCGGGGCGGCCTCGACCGGCATCCGCGCGCCGCACTCTACCGTCGTCTGACCCGCTCCTCGGGGCCGTTCGTGCTGCTCCTGGCGGTCGCCCTGGCGTTGGACGCGGCGTGGCTCGCCTGGGCGGCCGCGGCCCTGGCGGTGCTGGGCGTGCCCCTGGGCGTGGACCGGTACCGCTCCCTGGGCCACGGTCACGACGGGCAGAGGGTGAGCGTGCGCTCGGGGTCGCTGCGACGCTCCCAGGCGACGGTGGGGCACTCGGCGGTGATCGGCTGGTCCTGGACCCAGACCCTCTTCCAGCGCCCGTCCTCGCTGGCCGACCTCCAGGTCACGGTCGGCGCGGGCGCGGGCGGCTACACCGCGCAGGACGCCTCGTTCGAGGAGTCGGTGGCCTTCGCCGCCCGTGTCACCCCCGAGATGGTGCGCCCCTTCCTGGTCGGCCCCCCGGGGACCGGGCCGGGGGCGGAACCGCGCGGGCCGGAGCACGCATGAGTGAGGGGTCGGCCGCACCGTGCGGCCGACCCCTCCCCGTGGGCGCGGGCGCGCCCTACTCGTCCTTCTTGGAGCCGAACATGATCTCGTCCCAGGACGGGACCGAGGCGCGTCGGCCGCGTCCCTTGCGCTTGGCCGCGGAAGGTCCGCTGTTGGCGGCGGCCGGGACCGCGGCCGCGGGCGGCTGCTCGGCGGCGCGGCGCGGGACGCCGTTGTCGTTGAGGTCGATGGTGGCGCGGCGGCGGCGCGGGGCCGGACGCTGCTGGGCGGGGTCCTCAGCGGCGGGCGGGGCGGCCTCGGGCTCGACCGGACCGCCGGGCCGGGCCTCCATCCAGTCCGCACGCCGTTCGGGCCGGTGCCGCTCCTCGACCTCGGGCTCGTCGTAGGCGGCCGGTTCGGTCCGCCGCTCGGGGCGGTGGCGCTCCCGTGCCGGGGACTCGTCGCGGGCGGCGGTCTCGGGCCAGCGCTCGGTCTCGGACCAGTGTCCGCTCCGCGTCCGCCGCTCGGGCTCGGACCCGCGCTCGTAGGCGGGCCAGCGCTCGGGCCCGGTGCGCGCGGCGGGGTGTTCGACGGGCTGTCCCCTGCGGGGACGCTCGTACCGCTCCGCCTGCGGCTCCGGGTACTGGTCCCACTCAAGCGACCGGCGTCCGGCGGGCCGCTCGCGCTCGGCGGGACGCTCCGGGGCCCGCTCGCGCTCGGCGGGGTGGCGCTCGGCGGCGGCCGGCCGCGCGGGCGGCGCCGACCGCGGCTGCTCGTCCCGGTGCGCGGCGGAGGAGGGGCGCAGGGGCGCGGGGCGTTCGCGCTCGGAGGGCGGCTGGGACCCGGACCGGGGCAGGTCCGGGCCGCTCTCGGTGCGGCGCGGCGCGAAGGGCGTCACGGTCGCCCCGGGGGAGGGCGCGGGTTCGGGGTCGGGTGAGGAGAACCGGGCGGCCTCCTCGTCGGCGGGAGCCACGCTGTTGTGTCTGGGCTCGTACAGCCAGTGGGCGACGCGCTCCTCGCCGCCGTGCAGGAACACGAGCTTGAGCTGCCAGGACCGGTCCTCGCGCTTCCACGAGTCCCACGCCGCGTCACCGGTCTCCAACTGGTGCGCGCCGATCCGCTTGGTGACCAACTCCTCCAGGGAGGGGCCCGGGGCGGCGCCGCCGTGCGCGCGCACGCTGGCGCGCTGGGCCTGCTGGGCGATGTACTCGCGTTCCTGGAGGACGGGGCCCTCGAACCAGCGGACCCGCTCGATGGGGATACCGGAGATCTCGGAGATGGCCTCCGCGGTCTCGCCGGACCGGATACGGGCCTGGATTTCCTTGGGGCGCAACGGATTCTCCACTTCGATCTCGTACTGGCCGAGCCGGGAGAACTGGCCGCGTACTGCGGCGCGGAGGCGGTCGTCGACGGGCAGCGTGAAACGGGTTCCACGACCGGCGCTGGCGAGCACCAGGTAGGTGCCGTCCTCGCTCACGGCCACGAGGCGAAGCTCGTGCATCGCCCTCCCTTTCGCGTCCCGTCGAGGGCAGGTCCCGCGACCCGCCCCCGCGTTCTCCAAGTCTGGTCGGCCGACAACTGTTCGGCCAGTACCGCGCCCGGCATGTCCGAACTGTGTGCCCGCCTCCCGATCCGCGGCTGCCGCCGCGGTTGGGAGCCGCCCCGGGGGTACCCGGGGCCCTCACGGTCGCTTCGGTGCCAATCTTGGCACGCTGACCCTTCCGCGACCGGGAGCGATCGCGGGGGAATGTCGCCGATCCCGCACGAGGGCTCAGCCGCGATGGTATCCCGCGTCCCCCGAATCCCCCCAGGTCTGGGAAAAACTCCGATCCCGGACCGTTCCACGGGTACACGGACCCTCCGGGACGCAACTCGACACGCCGATGTGTACCAGAGAGTGATGCTTCTTATTTCATGGCGTTATCGGAAACCTGTCGCCCTTAGCCTGAGTTATCAAACTATGGGCGAAATGTGAAGTTCGGGGTCTGTGGGGTTGTATGCCCCACCACACGCCCATCCCGCGCTGACAGTCCCGTCGCGCCCGCGCGCGGCCGACGAAGGGGGGACGACCGGATGGGTCGGACCGCACACCACGACGACCAGGAAGAAGGGGAGGAGGGCGCCAAGCGGAAGAAGTTCGACCTGAGCGTCTCCCAGGTCGCCGGTGCCGGAGCCGCGACACTGGCCGCGGCCACCGCGGCCTCCTACCTGAACGTGTACGGCACGGTCATCGGCGCCGCCGGGATGGCCGCGCTCAGCACACTCGTCAGCCCGCTGCTGCAGCACTGGTTCTCGCGCGGGGGCGAGCAGGCCAGGCAGTTGGCCGGGCGGGCCTCCGGCCCCCGGGGCGCCACGGCGGTGCCGGACGCACCGGGGGCTCCGGTGGCGCCGCCGCCCGAGGGCATCTCCGAGACCGCCCTGCTGCGGCAGGTCTCCGGAACCGGGACCGGGCCCCCGTCCCGGGGCGGGGAGGACGCCGACCCCACCCGCACCATGGCCCTGCCCGCGCTGGACGGCCGGGCCCCGGCCGACCCCGGCGCCACCGTGCGCATGCCCGCCGTCGGCCCGTGGCCCTCGGACTCGGACGACCCGGGTGGCCACGGCGGCTCCGACGGCGGAACCGGCGAGCGCGGGGGCCATCGGCGGCGCGGCTGGCGCTCCCTGGTCCTCCCGGCCACCGCGGTCTTCGTACTGGTCATGCTGGTCGTCCTGGTGTTCGAGCTGTTCACCGGGCGCTCGCTGACCTCCTGGACCCAGGGCTCGCAGGAGCCGAGCGCGCCCACGCTGTTCGGCGGCACCGCCTCCGCGCCCCCGGCCGAGGAGGACGAGCCCGAGGCACCCGCGACCGGGGACGACTCCCCGGACCCCTCGCCCGGTGGGCAGGAGCAGGCCCCGGGCACCGGACAGCCGACCGAGCCCGCCCCCGAGACCGGAGCGCCCGAGGACGACGGGACCGGCGACGGCGACGGCGACGGCACGGAGGAGGATGTCCCCGACGGCACCGGCGGGACCACCGAGCCCACCGAACCGCCCGAGGGCGACGGCGGGGCCCAGGACCCGGGCGGGCAGACGCCCGGACCCGGGACCGGTGGACAGGGCGGCGAGGAGGCCGTCCCCGCGCCCCCGCCCGCCGTGCCGCAGACCGGCTGAGCGCGCCCTGCGGCGGCCGGGCCCTCAGCCGTCGGGGACGGCCGGGTCCAGCCGCCGCGGGCGCTCGGGGCCGGCCGGCCCCGCCTCCCGGGCCGGGGGCGCGGTGCCCCGCCCGGGAACCGACGCCCTCACCGGCCGGCGCGGACGCGGGGACCGTGCCGATCGCGCCGCGCGCCTACTCCAGCACCCGCTCCAGGTAGGCGTTGCCGAACCGGCGCCCGGGGTCCACGCGTTCCCGCACCTCCAGGGCCCGGCCCAGCATCGGGTAGACGCCCTCCAGGTAGGAGCGGTCGCGGGTGTGCACCTTGCCCCAGTGGGGCCGCCCGCCCGCGGAGGTGAACAGCGACTCCAGGTCGGCGAAGTAGGCGTCGTAGGGGGTGCCCCGGTACATGTGCACCGCCACGTAGGCGGTGTCGCGCCCGTAGGCGGTGGACAGCCACACGTCGTCGGCCGGGGCGAAGCGCACCTCCACCGGGAAGCTCACCCGGTGACCGCCCCGGTCCACGATCGCCCCGGCCTCGCGCAGAACGTCGGCCAGGTGCTCCGCGGGGATCGCGTACTCCATCTCCACGAACCGCACGGCGCGCACCGAGGCGAACACCCGGTACGAGGCGTCGGTGTAGCTGCGCGCCGTCAGCGCGCGCGAGCTGACCCGGTTCACCGCGGGCACCGCGCGGGGGAAGCGGCGGCACACCCGGTTGACGCCCTCGAAGAGCGTGTTGGACAGGAACTCGTCGTCCAGCCAGGCGCGCAACGGCGAGAGCGGCCGGGCCGGACCCGCGCTGATGTTGTTGCGCTTGGTGTTGGTGTTGCCGGTGTGCGGAAACCAGTAGAACTCGAAGTGGTCGTTGTCGGCGCGCAGCTCCGGCAGTCGATCCAGCACCTCCTCCAACCGCATCGGCTCCTCGCGCGCGTGCAGCAGGAAGGCCGGGCGCACCGCCACGGTCAGCGCGGTGGCCACGCCGAACGCGCCCAGGCCCACCCGGGCCGCCTGGAACAGTTCCGGCTCCCGCTCGGCCGAGCACTCCACCACCGAACCGTCTGCGAGCACCATCTCCATGCCGACCACCTGCGCGGCCAGCCCGCCCGCGTCGCGGCCGGTGCCGTGGGTTCCGGTCTGCACCGCCCCCGCCACGGTCTGCACGGCGATGTCGCCCATGTTGGCCAGGGCCGCCCCGTGGTCGGCCAGCACGTCGTTGAAGTCGCAAAGGGGCAGGCCCGCCTCGACGGTGGCCGTGCCGGCCGCCGGGTCGACCGAGCGCACCCGGGTCAGGGAGGTGGGGGAGAGGAGGAGGCCGTCGGTGACGGCCACGTCGGTGAAGGAGTGCCCCGTGCCGACCATGCGGACGCGCAGGCCCTCCGCTGCGGCCGAGGTGATCGCCGCTGCGACCTCCGCGGTGCTCCCCGGAGCCGCCGTGCGCCTGGGCCGGGCCTGGTGGGTGCCCGCCCATGTGTTCCACATCACATCTGTCATGCGGCGACATTACCGACCGGTCACCCGCGCGGCCAGAGCCGGTTGCCCCGGGGGGCAGGGGAGGCCAAGACCACAGGACACGCATCCGGGGGGTCGCGCGAGCCGGTCCGGCGGAGCTGGTTTCATAAGAGCTGTGAGCTACTACGACGCGTTTTTGCTGATCTCCTTCGGCGGCCCGGAGGGGGAGGACGAGGTCATCCCGTTCCTGGAGAACGTCACCCGGGGCCGCAACATCCCCCGTGAGCGCCTCGCCGAGGTCGGCGAGCACTACTTCCTCTTCGGCGGTGTCAGCCCGATCAACCAGCAGTGCCGCGACCTGCTCGCCGCGGTCACCGCCGACTTCGCCGCCAACGGGGTCGACCTGCCCGTCTACTGGGGGAACCGGTTCTGGGCCCCGATGCTCACCGACACCGTCGCCCGGATGAAGGAGGACGGCGTGCGCCGCATCCTGGCGCTGCCCACCTCCGCGTACTGCAACTGGTCCAGCCGCACCGCCTACGAGGAGGACATCGCCCGCGCCCTCGCCGCAGTGGGCGAGGACGCCCCCGAAGTGGACCTCATCCGGCCCTTCTACGACCACCCCGGGTTCGTCGAACCGCTGGTCGAGCACACCCGCGCCGCCCTGGACGCCCTGCCCCACGAGCAGCGCGAGGGCGCGCACCTGCTCTTCTCCGCGCACTCCATCCCCACGACGATGGCCGAGGCCAGCGGGGGCCCCGGACAGGCGTTCGGCTCCGAGGGGGCCTACGGCGCCCAGTTGGCCGAGGTGGCGCGCCTGGTGGTCGGGCGGCTCGACCGCGACTACCCGTACGAGGTCGTCTACCAGAGCCGCAGCGGCCCGCCCAGCCAGCCCTGGCTGGAGCCCGACGTCAACGACCGCATGGAGGAGCTGGCCGCCGAGGGCGTGCCAGCCGTGGTCGTGGTCCCGCACGGCTTCGTCTCCGACCACATGGAGGTCAAGTTCGACCTCGACGTGGAAGCCCGCGACACCGCCAAGAAGCTCGGCATCGGCTACGAGCGCGCGCTCAGCCCCGGCACGCACCCCGCGTTCGTGTCCATGGTTACCGACCTGGTCCGCGAGTACGCCGAACGGGCCCGGCCCCGGCGCCTGAGCTCGCTCGCGCGCTGCACCGACTGCTCGTGCCCGGTCTGAGCCGCTGAACCGCGCGGCCGACGGGCCCCGCCGTCGGCCGCAGGCCCCGGCGCGGTGTCGTCCACAGGTCCGCGGAAGGGCTTTGTGCGACGGCCCCGAACGGGTCATCCTGGAGTGGCGGGCCTCCCTCGGTCCCCCTCGCGGGATCCGCGACCCGGCCCGACCCGCCGTTCCGGACGTGTGGGAAGGTGAGTAAACGCTGCTGACACCGCCCGCGGGAGGGCGGGGGACCACAGTCGCCCCACGGTCCGCTCGACGGTGTCCGCCCCGACCCCACGTCGACGTTCAGGGAGTATGTGTCTTGGTCCGTTCCTGGTATGAACTGCCGGAGTACGTCCGACTTCGCCGCGTCAACGGACTGCGCCTCTCACCGGACGGGACCCGTCTGGTCGCGCCCGTCAGCGGCCTCGCCCCCGACGCCAAGTCCTTCCGCAGCGCCTTGTGGGAGATCGACACCGCCCCCGAGTCCGAGGGCGGGCGCGCCCCCAGACGCCTCACACGCTCGGCCCAGGGCGAGAGCGGCGTCGGCTTCCTCCCCGACGGCTCGGTCCTGTTCACCGCCGGCCGCCCCGACCCCGAGGCCGGTGCCGACGCCGAGGCCCGCACCGCCCTGTGGCTCCTGCCCGCCGACGGCGGCGAGGCCCGCCAGGTCGCCTCCCGGCCCGGCGGTATCGGTTCCTTCACGGTCGCCCGCGACTCCGGCCTGGTCGCACTCACCTCCGACACCCTCCCCCGCAGCGATGACGAGGACTCCGACAGGGAGGCACGCAAGGCCCGTGAGGAGGCCGGGGTCACCGCCATCCTGCACGAGGCGCTGCCCGTTCGCTCCTGGGACAGCGACGTCGGTCCGGGACACCCCCGCTACCTGGTCGCCGAACCGCCCGCGGACGAGGACTCCCGGCTCGGCGACCCGCGCGACCTGACCCCCGACGCCGGGATGGCGCTCCTCGGCGCGGTCGGCGACCTCACCCCCGACGGCACCACGCTGGTCACCGAGTGGCAGGTCCCCGTGGGCCGGGGTGCCCGGCGCCGCGACGTCGTCGCCATCGACACCGCCACGGGACAGCGCCGCACCCTGGCCACCGACCCCGACCACGACTTCGACAACCCGCTCGTCTCCCCCGACGGCCGCCACGTCCTGCTCGTGCGCTGCTCCCAGGGCGACTACGACGGCGAACCCCGGGACGAGACCGCCTGGCTGGTCGACCTGGCCACAGGGCAGGGCCGCGACCTGCTCGCCGACCACGAGCTGTGGCCCCGCGAACTCGCCTGGGCCGCCGACTCCGGCGCGGTCTTCCTCGTCGCCGACCACGGCGGCCGCCGACCCGTCTTCCGGATCGACCTGGCCAGCGGCGCGCTCACCCGCCTCACCGGCGACCACGGCGCCTACAGCAACCTCAACCCGTCCCCCGACGGCCGCCACGTCTACGCCCTGCGCGACGCCTGGGACGCCCCGCCCGCTCCCGTACGCCTGGCCGCCGACGCCGCCGACGGCCGACCCGTGCACCTGCGCACCCCCGGCTCCGAGCTGACCGTGCCCGGCACCCTCACCGAGCTCGAGGCCACCGCCGACGACGGCACCGTGATCCGCTCCTGGCTGGTGCTGCCCGAGGAGGCCTCGGCCGACTCGCCCGCCCCGCTCATGCTCTGGGTCCACGGCGGCCCCTACATGAGTTTCAACGGCTGGTCCTGGCGCTGGAACCCGTGGCTGCTCGCCGCGCGCGGCTACGCCGTCCTGCTGCCCGACCCCGCCCTGTCCACCGGCTACGGCCAGGACATGCTCCGCCGCGCCTGGGGACAGTGGGGGCCGCGCACCTTCGCCGACGTCATGGCCGTCACCGACGCCGCCGAGGCGCGCGAGGACATCGACGCCGAGCGCACCGCCATGATGGGCGGCTCCTTCGGCGGCTACATGGCCAACTGGATCGCCGGTCACACCGACCGGTTCAGGGCCATCGTCTCCCACGCCTCCCTGTGGGGCCTGGACGGCTTCAACGGCACCACCGACTACCCGCCGGTGTGGGAGCGCGAGTTCGGCACCCCGCTGGAGCGCCCCGAGCGCTACACCCTCAACTCCCCGCACCTGCACGCGGACCGCATCCGCACCCCGATGCTCGTCATCCACGGCGACAAGGACTACCGGGTGCCCATCTCCGAGGGCCTGCGCCTGTGGCGCGACCTGCTGCTGCACGAGGTGGACGCCAAGTTCCTGTACTTCCCGGACGAGAACCACTGGATCCTCACCCCCGGGAACGCCCGGATCTGGTACGAGACGATCTTCGCCTTCCTCGACCACCACGTGCACGGCAAGGAGTGGAGCAGGCCCGAACTGCTCTGATCCGCCCACGACCGGCCGGGGCCGCGACCGCGGCCCCGGCCTGGCCGGCGTCCGGGACGCACCCCGGCGCGCGACACCACGCCACGGAGGACAGCCAGTGAGTACCACCCACGCCGCACCCGACCGCGAGAGCCTGCGCGACCTCGCCGTGAGCGTGGCCGCGGAGGCGGGAGAGCTCGCCGCCAAGGGGCAGGCGGGCATCACCGTGCTCGACACCAAGTCCAGCCCCACCGACGTCGTCACCGAGATGGACCGGGCCACCGAGGAGCTCATCCGAACCCGTCTGCTCGCCGCGCGCCCCGACGACGCCTTCCTGGGGGAGGAGGGCGGCGGAGAGGGCGGCACCAGCGGTGTGCGCTGGGTCGTGGACCCCATCGACGGCACCGTCAACTACCTGTACGGCCGGTCGGACTGGGCCGTGTCCGTCGCCGCGGAGGTCGACGGCGTGGTGGTGGCCGCCGCGGTGAACGTCCCCCGGCTCGGTGAGTCCTACGAGGCGGTGCTCGGCGGCGGCGCGCGCCTGAACGGCCGCGTCCTTGAGGCCCCGCCCGCGGTGCCGCTGGAGCAGGCACTGGTGGCCACGGGCTTCGGGTACTTCCCCGAACGCCGGGTCCAGCAGGCCAGGGTCCTGTTGGAGGTGGTCCCCCGCATCCGCGACATCCGCCGCGGCGGGTCGGCCGCGGTGGACCTGACCGGGCTCGCCGTGGGCCGCTGCAACGCCTACTACGAGCGCGGCCTCCACCCCTGGGACTGGTGCGCCCCGGGCCTGGTGGCGAGCGAGGCGGGCCTGCGGCTGGGAGGAGCGCGCTCGGGGCCGCCCAGCAACGACCTGGTCATCGCCGCCCGCCCCGGGCTCTACGAAGCCCTGGAGGACCTCCTGGCCCCGCTGGGCGCCGACACCGACGGCTGACGGGAGCCCGGTCCCCGTGACGCCCGGCGGGACCGGCGCCCCCGCAACACACGAGGGGCGCGGCGGGCCGTGTGCCCACCGCGCCCCTCAGCGCTTACCGTGCTTCTCAGGCGCAGGTGTCGACGCCGTTGCGAGCCGCGATGCGGTACAGGTCCTCAAGCTCCGACGCATGCGTGTCGGCGAGGAATTCGTCTCCGGCGGCCTGAGCAGCCTGGAACGACCGGTAGGTCTCGTTGATACGGACCTTGATCTCCGCGAGGAACTCGCCCATTGCACCTCTTCCAGGGGTAAGCGCCGGGGCACGACGGTGCTCCGGCGCGGAATCCGTTGGCGCACGCCATGGCGTGCGCACGGTCGAAGTGTCACGTCCCTGTGACATGCGTGCGCGTCGCGGTCCGGCGGGGGCCGGTGTCCACGCGTGCGTCCTCCTTCTGTACCCCCGCCGCACCTTCGCCCAAACCACCGGAAACCGCTGTGATGCTTTCGTGATCCACTGCGGCCCCGCCCCCGGGAGGCCGGTGCCGCGGCGCCGGGCCGGGGAGACGCGCCGGAAGCCCCGGGGGCGGGCCCCGGGCGCGGATTGCACCATGTGTCGGGCAAGGGTGTCCCATGACACATTTTCCCGGTAGGGCTGGTGCTTACTTGTTTCTTATTCTTGATGTGTCAGATTTGAGATGTGCGGGGTTGAGTCGCTGTCGGCGGTTGGGGGATTCGCCGACAGCGGCTCCCCGTGCGCAGGGGAGCGTGAAGCTCCCGGCCCAGCGCCCGCGTTCACGCGGGGCGAGGAAAGCGGGCGGTTCGCGAAACCGCCCCGACGGGTTTACCGTCTCCTTACCCCGGCTGTGAAAGAACGGATGACGCGGCCGGGACCGAGAACGCCGCTGCCGGTGTGTTGGGGGATGCGCCGGCAGCGGCCCCCTTTCTTTGCGGACCAACGCTCGAGAAGGACAACGTGCGCGTACTCGTGGTCGAAGACGAACGGGTCCTGGCCGACGCGGTGGCGGTCGGACTGCGGCGCGAGACGATGGCCGTGGACGTGGTCTACGACGGCGACGCCGCACTGGAGTACACCGCGGTCAACGACTACGACGTCGTCGTGCTGGACCGCGATCTGCCGGGCACCCACGGCGACGACGTGGCCCGAGCCCTGGTCCAGGAGAGCTACAACGGCCGCATCCTGATGCTCACCGCCTCCGACGGCGTCCAGGACAAGGTCGAGGGCCTCACCATCGGCGCCGACGACTACCTGGCCAAGCCCTTCGCCTTCGCCGAGCTCATCGCCCGGGTCCACGCCCTGGGCCGCCGCTCGGCGCCCCCGCTGCCCCCGGTCCTGGAGCGCCACGGCATCACGCTCGACCCGGCCAACCACCGCGTCCACCGCGACGGCCGCGAGGTCACCCTCACCCCCAAGGAGTTCGCCGTCCTCCAGGTGCTCATGCGCGCCCAGGGGACCGTGGTCAGCGCCGAGGGGCTGCTGGAGAAGGCCTGGGACGAGAACGCCGACCCATTCACCAACGTCGTCCGCGTCACCGTCATGACCCTGCGCAAGAAGCTCGGCGACCCGCCCGTCATCCAGACCGTCCCCGGCGCCGGGTACCGGCTGTGAGACCGGCGGAGCGGACCGAACCGGGACAGGTCGAGCCCACCCGCCCCGGCGACACCGGTACGTGGCGACGCCTCAACACCCTCACGCCCGAGGGCGGGGGGGCCGAGCGCTCCGCGGCCGCCGCCCGTGTGCACCACTTCACCGACAACCTCAGCCTGCGCGCGCGGCTCACCCTCATCTACGGGATGCTGTTCTTCGCCGCGGGGTCCGTGCTGGTCCTGGTCAACTACCTCATCGTCGCGGTCCTGCTCAACGCGCTCCTGGTCGAGCAGAGCTTCGCCGAGCTGCGCGCGCACAGGGACCTCATCGAGCAGGTGCTCACCCACGTCACCCGGTTCTCGCTGCTCGCGCTGTTCCTGGTGGGCCTGCTCGCGGTCGCCCTGGGCTACGCGGTGGCCGGAAGGGCGCTGTCCCCGCTCCAGAAGATCACCCGCATCGCCCGCCGCCTGTCGGAGCGCTCCCTGCACGAGCGCATCGCCCTGTCCGGGCCCGACGACGAGATCCGCGAGCTGGCCGACACCTTCGACGGCATGCTGGAGCGCCTGGACCGCGCCTTCGACGGCCAGCGCCGCTTCGTCGCCAACGCCTCGCACGAGCTGCGCACACCGCTGGCGATCAACCGCACCCTGCTGGAGGTGGCGCTCAGCGCGCCCGACGTCTCGGCCGACCTCAAGAGCGTCGGGCAGACCCTGCTGGAGACCAACGCCCGCCACGAGCGCCTCATCGAGGGGTTGCTCCTGCTCGCCAAGAGCGACCGCGAGCTGGAGGTCCGCGCCAAGGTCGACCTGGGCGAGGTGGCCGGGACGGTGCTCAGCCAGCTCAGCGCGACTGTGGCCGACTCCGGCCTGAGCCTGCGCCAGGACCTGCGCCCCGCCACGGTGGTCGGCGACCCCGTACTGCTGGAGCGGCTCGTGGGCAACCTGGTGGAGAACGCCCTCAAGTACAACGTCGAGGAGGGCGAGATCACCGTGCGCAGCGGCATGTACGAGGGCACGCCCGCCGTCCAGGTGGAGAACTCCGGCAAGGTCATCCCCGCCTACGAGATCGAGGGCCTGTTCGAGCCGTTCCGCCGCGGCTCCGGCGACCGGGTCGGATCGGGCCGCAGCGCGGGGCTGGGCCTGTCCAT
Organism: Nocardiopsis sp. RV163; assembly: GCF_001029525.1. NCBI lineage: Bacteria > Bacillati > Actinomycetota > Actinomycetes > Streptosporangiales > Nocardiopsidaceae > Nocardiopsis > Nocardiopsis sp. RV163. Next base: position 20,905 of record NZ_LEKI01000037.1, read on the forward strand.
CGTCCGGTCCGTGGTCCGCGCGCACGAGGGCGCGGTGACCGCCTGGCCGCGCGCCGGGGGAGGGCTGGTCGTCACCGTCCGCCTTCCTCCTCCGGAAGAGGGCGCGGAGCGGCGCTGAACCCGCCCACAGGGCCAAGCTGCGTTTGGCCGGTCTTCGTGGTATCTATACGTGTCCGATGACACGCCGGCCCGTGTCACGGGTGCCGACCCCGGGTGGGTATGCTTCCCCGGGCGTGGACACGGAGGGAATCCCTCCTGACGTGGGTATGTCCTGCTTTTCGTCCGCCCTTGGGGGGTGTCCCGCGCTTTGTCCGGAGTGGGCGGAAACGGATTTCCCAGGTCTACGAGGCAGCCGACGTTGGGTAGTACACAGGGGTGCGGCCCCGGCGCAGCCACACGTGGCCGCCTTCGGTCACGAGGCGGCGAAAGTGCCGCTGACCTGTGGACAGCGGCCCGGGAGGGGACACGGTCCGCCGACGTCGGGAAAACTCATCGGCCGAACCGGGCACAACCAAGGTCTCTCAAGCGTTACACCCGCGCGACGAGGCACTGAACGAGGGGGATGGGAGTTAGCAGAGATGGCCACCGACTACGACAGCCCGCGCAAGACTGACGAGGACATCAACGAGGACAGCCTCCAGGAGCTGCAGGCGCGGCGCGTGGACAAGGGCACCGGCACGATCGACGTCGACCCCGACGAGGTCGCCGAGGGCATGGAACTGCCCGGTGCCGACCTGTCGGGCGAGGAACTCGCGGTGCGCGTGCTCCCGCGCCAGGCCGACGAGTTCACCTGCTCGCGCTGCTTCCTGGTGCACCACCGCAGCCAGCTCGCCGAGCAGCGCGCCGGTCAGCTGGTCTGCAAGGAGTGCGCCTGACCGGACGGGACGGCCCCTGAACCGTCCCGTCCCGGGCGGCCCCCGACCGCGCGGTCGGAAACCACCCCGCCGCCGTCCGGAGGGAGCGCGTGAGGCCTTCCGGGGAGCGCGGTGGAACACGACGGCGGACGGCCGACCACACTGCGGTGCGGTCGGCCGCCCGCCGTCGTCGCCTTCGCGGCGTCAGACCTCCAGCTCGCCGGGGCCGGCGCCGAACATCCTGGCGCGGGCGGCGCGCACGGCCAGCACCCGGGCCACCTCGGTGCCCACACCGGCCATCACGGCCCAGCTCAGCGCCGTGCCCAGGCTGATGTCGGGGGAGTCCACGTCCGTGGGCGGCTCCTCGCCGGTCACGCGGGTCCAGGCAAAGTTCAGGGCCTTGCGCATGACGTACTGCGCGGCGAACCCGGCCGCGAAGCCCACGAGGGCGGGGCCGAGGTCACCGCCGTCCTTCTTAGCCATCGAATCCTTCACCGTTTTCCGTTGGGTGTACGGAGGATGCGCGGCCGGCGCACACCCTCCCGTGCGTACGGGGCGATCCTTTCACGTCCTTTCCCGGGAGTCGGGTGCCAACCCCGCGCCAGCGTGCCCGAGGTGTGCCGACCCCCCGCTGTGACGGCCCGAAACCCGGAGCGACCACGGCTCCGAGCGCACTACCATTGCCCCATGACCAACGGCTCTCATTCCTTCCGCATGCCCGACAAGCCCTCGCTGGACGGTATCGAGGCGAAGTGGGTCGACGTATGGGATGAGTCCGGCGTCTACCACTTCGACCGCACGGCCGAGCGCGCGGACGTCTACTCCATCGACACCCCGCCGCCCACGGTGTCCGGCTCGCTGCACATCGGCCACGTGTTCTCCTACACGCACACCGACACCGTCGCGCGTTTCCAGCGCATGAACGGCAAGGCCGTCTTCTACCCCATGGGCTGGGACGACAACGGCCTGCCCACCGAGCGGCGCGTCCAGAACTACTACGGCGTGCGCTGCGACCCGTCGATCCCCTACGACCCGGACTTCCAGCCGCCCGCCAAGCCCGACCCCAAGCGGCAGGTCCCCGTCTCCCGGCGCAACTTCATCGAGCTGTGCGACCGGCTCACCGCCGAGGACGAGAAGGTCTTCGAGTCGATCTGGCGCCGCCTCGGGCTGAGCGTCGACTGGCGCCACACCTACGCCACCATCGACGACAACTCCCGAGCCGCCGCCCAGCGGGCCTTCCTGCGCAACCTGGCCCGCGACGAGGCCTACATGTCCGAGGCGCCCACCCTGTGGGACGTCACGTTCCGCACCGCGGTCGCCCAGGCCGAGCTTGAGGACCGCGAGCGCCCCAGCGCCTACCACAAGATCGCCTTCCACAGGCCCGACGGCACCCCGGTCCACATCGAGACCACCCGCCCCGAGCTGCTGGCCGCCTGCGTCGCCCTGGTCGCCCACCCCGACGACGAGCGCTACCAGGACCTGTTCGGCACCACCGTGCGCACCCCCGTCTTCGGCGTGGAGGTCCCGGTGCGGGCCCACCGCCTCGCCGACCCCGAGAAGGGGTCCGGCATCGCCATGATCTGCACCTTCGGCGACACCACCGACGTCACCTGGTGGCGCGAGCTCCAGCTCGAGACCCGGCCCGTCATCGGCTGGGACGGTCGTATCATGGCCGACCCGCCCAAGGGCCTGGAGAGCGGCGCCGCCCGCGATGCCTACGACACGCTCGTGGGCGCCACCGTCCACACCGCGCGCGAGCGCACCGTCGCCCTGCTGCGCGAGAGCGGCGACCTGGTCGGCGAGCCGGCGCCCATCACCCACCCGGTGAAGTTCTACGAGAAGGGCGACAAGCCCCTGGAGATCGTCACCACCCGCCAGTGGTACATCCGCAACGGCGGGCGGGACGAGGAGCTGCGCCAGCAGCTCCTGCGACGCGGGCGCGAGCTCACCTGGTACCCCGAGCACATGCGCGCCCGCTACGAGAACTGGGTCGAGGGCCTCAACGGCGACTGGCTGATCAGCCGCCAGCGCTTCTTCGGCGTGCCCTTCCCGGTCTGGTATCCGCTGGACGCCGACGGCAACCCGCGCTACGACGAGCCCATCGTCCCCGCCGAGGCCCAGTTGCCCGTCGACCCCAGCTCGCAGGCGCCCGAGGGCTACACCGAGGACCAGCGCGGGCTGGCCGGCGGGTTCATGGGCGACCCCGACGTCATGGACACCTGGGCGACCTCCTCCCTGTCCCCGCAGATCGCCTCCGGCTGGGAGCGCGACCCGGACCTGTACCGGCGCGTCTTCCCCATGGACTACCGGCCCCAGGGCCAGGACATCATCCGCACCTGGCTCTTCTCCACCGTCGTCCGGGCCCACTTCGAGAACGACACCCTGCCCTGGAACACCACCGGCATCTCCGGCTGGATCCTGGACCCCGACCGCAAGAAGATGTCCAAGTCCAAGGGCAACGTCGTCACCCCGCTGGCGCTGCTGGAGAAGTACAGCTCCGACGCGGTCCGGTACTGGGCGGCCAGCGGTCGCCTGGGCACCGACACCGCCATGGACGAGGGCCAGATGAAGGTCGGCCGCAGGCTGTCCATCAAGATCCTCAACGCCAGCAAGTTCGTCATGTCCGTGGCCGGCGAGGGCGCGGCCGCCGACCCCGCGCAGGTGACGCAGCCGCTGGACCGGGCGATGCTGGCCGCGCTGGCCGACGTCGTGGAGGACGCCACCTCCGCCTTCCGCGCCTACGACCACACCCGGGCCCTGGAGCGCACCGAGCGCTTCTTCTGGGACTTCTGCGACGACTACCTGGAGCTGGTCAAGGCCCGCGCCTACGACACCGAGTCGGCCGAGGGCGCCTCGGCCCGCGCCGCGCTGCTGGTCGCCCTGGGCGCCCTGCACAGGCTCTTCGCCCCCTTCGTGCCCTTCGTGGCAGAGGAGGTCTGGAGCTGGTGGCAGGAGGGCTCGGTCCACGCCCAGCGCTGGCCCGACACCGCCGAGTACCGCGGCGCGGCAGCCGACGGCGACCCCGCCGTTCTGGCCGCCACCGCCGAGGTGCTGCGCGCAGTGCGCAAGGCCAAGTCCGAGGCCAAGCTCTCCATGCGGGCCGAGGTCGAGCACGTCAGCGTCTCGGGCAAGCGTGTCGACGCCGCGCGCGCCGCCAGCGCCGACATCGCCGCCGCGGGCCGCGCCGCCGGGATCGACTTCCGCACCACCGACGACGCCGAGCTCACCGTCGAGGTGACCCTGCCCGAGGCCCCCGCGGAGTAGGGCCCGCGGGGGTGGTTCGGGCGCCCGCGGGGTTCTGGAGGTGCCGGAGGCGGGTTTTCGCGGAAGGACTGCGCCGTAGGCGTCGTTTGAGGGTGGTGGCGGGCGACGGGTGGGCACGAGCCGACCCGGTGTAGGCGCCGAAGGTTCCCGCTCCTTGGGCGTCCGAACGCGGGGCGAAGCGGAGCGCAGCCCCGAAGAGGTCCAGCCGGGGGCGGCCCACACGGGCCGCCCCCGTTCGCGTACCGGCGGTGCTGGACACCGGTTCATCGCCCGGAGAGCGATAGGCTCGGCCGATGTGAGTACCACATCCCTGGAAGGCGGAAGGATCCCCGTCACGGTCCACCGCCTGGACCCCGGCCTCCCCCTGCCCGAGTACGCCCACCCCGGTGACGCGGGCGCGGACCTGTACACCGCCGTCGACATCACCCTGGAGCCCGGGCGGCGGGCCACGGTCCCCACCGGCCTGGCCATGGCACTGCCCGACGGGTACGCGGCCTTCGTGCACCCGCGCTCGGGCCTGGCCGCGCGCTGCGGGGTCACGCTCGTCAACGCGCCCGGCACGGTCGACGCCGGGTACCGCGGCGAGATCAGGGTGACCCTGATCAACACCGACAGGGACACCCCGGTGAAGCTGACCCGGGGAGACCGGATCGCGCAGCTGGTGGTCCAGCGCGTGGAACGGGCGGTGTTCGTCGAGGCCGACTCCCTCCCGGAGTCGGTGCGGGGAACGGGTGGTTTCGGTTCGACCGGGGGGCACGCCGCACAGCGGTGACGGCGCCCCGAATCCCCGGATTCATCCGGGACCGACGGAAGCGAAGAGGTGAAGGCGTGTTCGGACGCCGCCGCAAGAAGCGGGACGAAGAGACCGAGGGAACGGGGACACGGGCCGAGCCCGGGCGCGAGGGCGCCGCCGGAGCGGTCTCCTTCGGCAACGAGATCGAGCCGGAGCGATCCCGGGAGCAGCAGCCCAAGGACGCGGACCGACACCGCTCCTCCGGGCCGTGGGACTCCACCGAGGACGCTCCCGAGGTCGAGAGGATGGACCTGGGCAGCATGCGGCTGCCCATGGAGCAGGGCACCGAGATCCAGGTCAACGTCGCCCAGGACGCCCAGGGCAAGCAGAAGATCATCGGTGTCACCCTGGTGCGCGGAAAGAGCGCCCTCCAGGTGCAGCCCTTCGCCGCGCCCAAGTCCTCCGGGCTGTGGGACGAGATGCGCGAGGAGCTGCGCGAGCAGGTCGTCAAGCAGGGCGGTAAGGCCGAGGAGCACGACGGCACCTTCGGCCCCGAGCTCAAGGCCCTGGTCCCGGTCAAGGGCCGCACGACCGAGGACGGCAAGCAGCTCGCCCAGCGGGTGCGCTTCATCGGCGTCGACGGGCCGCGCTGGGTGCTGCGCGGCGTGATCCGCGGCGAGGGCGCCTCCAAACCCGAGGTGATGGCCGAGGTCGAGCACCTCTTCGCCAACATCGTGGTGGTGCGCGGGGACCACCCGGTGCCGCCGAGCGAGCTGCTGCCCATCACCGTGCCCAAGCAGATCCAGGACAAGATGGCCGAGGCCGCCAAGGCGCGCGCCGCCCAGCAGGCGGCCCAGCGCGGCAACGCGGGCCGCTCCCCCAACGGCGCCGCGCCCGGCGCGGGGTCCGGCGGTAACGGCGGCCAGCCGGGCGGCGCCGCGGGCGGCCCGGGGGAGTAGGGGTCCTCCGGGACGGAGCGGGACCCCGCGCCGTGGAGGAGGTGCCGGGCGGGGCGCGCCGTCTTCCGTAGTCTGTGGCACATGACGCAGACGACGGAGAACAGCGCGCCCCGGCCGCTCCCCGAGGACTGGAACCGGGCCCTGGCCGTGGTGGCCCACCCCGACGACCTGGAGTTCGGCAGCTCCTCCGCGATCGCCCGCTGGACAGGCCAGGGCAAGGACGTGGTGGAGCTGCTGGTCACCCGGGGCGAGGCGGGCATCGACACCATCGCCCCCGAGGAGTGCGCGCCGCTGCGCACGGCCGAGCAGCGCGCCTCGGCGGCGGCGGTCGGCGTGGCCGCCGTGGAGTTCCTCGACTTCCCCGACGGCACCCTGGAGTACGGGATCCCGCTGCGCGCCGCGCTGGCCGGGGCGATCCGGCGCCACCGCCCCGACGTGATCGTCTCCATCAACTTCCGCGACCACTTCGCGGGGTCGAGCGCCCTCAACCACGCCGACCACCGGGTGCTCGGCCCGGCCCTGCTGGACGCGGTCCGCGACGCGGCCAACCGGTGGGTGTTCCGCGAGCAGTCGGAGGAGGGCCTCCAGCCGTGGTCGGGCGTGCGCTTCGTTGCCTTCGGCGCCTCGCCCCTGGCCGCCCACTACGTCGAGTTGGGCGAGGCCGACCTGGCCGCCGGTGTGGCCTCGCTGGACGCCCACGCCCTCTACCTGGCCAACCTGGAGGGGTTCGACCAGAAGTCCTTCCTGCCCCGGGCCGCCGCACGGGCGGGGGAGTGGGCCGGGGTCCCCCTCGCCACCGCCTTCGAGGTGTTCGAGGTCTGAGGCGCCGCCCGCGGGCGGCGGTGCGGCCCCGGCGGGTTCAGGAGGCGGGGCCCGGGTCCACGGGATCGGTGACGCGGCCGAGGAAGAGCACCGCCCCGCCGCGGCGCAGCACGAACACGAACGGCCGGTCCACGGTGAACTGGACGGGCCTCGGCGCGACCGCGGCCGCCCGGAGCATCATCACGGCGGTCGCGGCGGCGCCCTCGGCGCCCTTCTCGTCCACCCGCAGCACCGACTGGTGCAGGATCTCGTCGGCGCGCAGCGGTTCCGGGCTGATCCCGTCGAAGCGGGCCTCGGCCGTGGCCAGGTCGCGCACGCCCAGGGCCGACAGCGGTTCGAGCAGGGAGGCGTCGGTCTCCACCCTGAAGCGCGGCAGGGCCAGTTCCACCTGCTGAGAGGAGCGGTGGCCGTACAGGTCCGCGAGCGCGTCGGCCGTCACCGGGGCGGGGGAGGCTGAGCGCTCGTCGGGCAGCAGCACGTCCAGGGTCAGGCCGTGGCCGCCCTCCAGGCTGACCATGCTCCACCCCCGGGCCCGCGCGTGCGGCAGGCGTGCCGAACGGTGCATGGTGGGCGCCTTCCGCCTGCCCGACGGTGTGTGGAAGGCCCTGTCCCGGGTCCGGGCGGGGTCGAAGGGGTCGGGCCAGGCCAGCTTGACCCAGAGCGCGTTGACCAGCAGCAGCCGCACACCCGGGTGGACGCTGCCGATGGGGAGCAACTCCTCGATCAGGCCGCGGGTCACCTCCGCCACCCGGGCGTTGACCCGTGAGCGCACGCCCTCGGAGTCGTGCTCGAAGTCGGCGTTCTCCACCTCGGCCCCGGCGCGCTCGCGCACCAGGGACGCGAAACCCGGCAGGACCTCCAGGTCGGCGGGCACGTACAGGCCGTTGAGGCTGGCCAGTTCGAGCCCGGGCTCGGCGGCCACGGCCGCGTCCAGCTCCTCCAACTGGCCCCGCACGTCCGCGCCCAGCAGCGCCTCCAGTTCGGCCAGGGTGCGCTCCCGGGCACCGGTGGCCAGCAGCGCCAGCACCGTGCCCACCGAGTGGGGGGACCACACGTGCGACTCCCCCGGCCGGGCCAGCACCCGGTCCAGCGCGGCGGCGAACTCCAGATGGTCCCGGCGCGGGGACGTGCTCGTCTGCATGGGCTCCTGCTCGCTCTCGGCTCCGGTGTCTGGTCGCCAGAGTACGGAACGGCCCTCCCGCGCCGCCAGGGTGCGCCGCCGGGTGAGAAGCCGCACGCGACAAGAGCGGGCCCAAGGGGACAAAGGCGGGCGGAGCGCATCCGCGCGACCACCGTGCGTATCCCGCGACCGGTCGCACGTCACATAGGCTTGGGCCGACACGGCGCGCGGAACCGCGTTGGACGCCCCGCGCGGCGAAGACCGACGACCGCCCACGACCGAACCCGAGCAGGAGCAGGATGACTGAGCACCAGCGGGCCGCCGAGGAGGCCGCCGCGGCCACCGGGGCGGACGACAGGGCCGAGGCGGCCGCGGCGGGCGCCCCGGACCCGGGGGACGCCCCCGCCCGGGAGCACGACCCCGGCCGGGGCGCCACGGCGGCGGACCGCCCGGCGGTCACCGAGGACACGGTCGAGGCGCTCGTACGCTCGCAGCTTGCCAAGGCGCTGGGCGGCAAGCGCGGCATGGTCGAGGCGGCGGTGCCCACCCTGACCTTCACCGTCTCCTACATCGTCAGCTCGGAACTGCGGCTGTCGATCGTCCTGGGCGTGGTCGCGGCCCTGGTCCTGGGCGCGGTCCGGCTCGTGCAGCGCTCCTCGGTGCAGTACGTGCTCACCAGCCTGTTCGGCATCGGCATCGCCGCGGTCTTCGCGATGCGCAGCGGCAACGCCGCCGACGCCTTCCTGCCGGGCATCATCTACAACGCCGTCTACGCCGTGGTGCTGAGCCTGTCGGTGCTGGTGCGCTGGCCCGCGATCGGGCTGATGATCGGCCCGTTCATCGGCGACAAGGAGGACTTCACCTCCTGGCGCGCCGACCCGGCCGTGGTCACCCTGGCCTCGCGCCTGACCTGGCTGCTGGTCCTGCCCTGCGTGATCCGCGTGCTCGTGCAGTACCCGCTGTGGATGGCCGACACCTACGGCTGGGCCGACACCTTCGCGCTGCTGGGCTTGTCCAAGGTCGCCATGGGCTGGCCGCTCCAGGTCGCGGCGTTCGCGGCCATGGTCTGGTTGCTGGCCCGGGGCCGCACCCCGCTGGAGGAGCGGCGGCACCCTGCCCGTGGGGAGACGGCGGACTGAGGGGGAGCCCCGGCGGACGCATGACCTAGAGGTCGGGGTCGTCCGCCGAGCCCAGCAGGGACTCCAGGGCGCCCAGGGCCTCGGGCCCGGCCAGGAACACCACGGTGTCGCCCACCGACAGGGTCCGGTCGGGGGCCGGCGGGCGCACGCCGCCGGGGCCCACCACCGCCACCAGCGCCACCCCCTCCGGCAGCGACTCCGCCAGCGCGCCCTCCGGTCCGCCCGCGAACGGGCTCGCGGCGTGCAGCACCGACTCGGCGATCTCGGCGCCCGGCAGCGGGGGCAGGGAGTCCTCCCCGCCCGGTTCCTCATCGGGGACCCCCTCGACCAGGTCGGCGATCAGCCGCGGCGGGGAGACCGCCAGGTCCACACCCCAGGACTCGTTGAACAGCCACTCGTTGTCGGGGTCGTTGATGCGGGCGATCACCCGGTCCACCCCGAACTCGGTCTTGGACAGCAGGGACACCACCAGGTTGACCTTGTCGTCGCTGCTGGCCGCGACCACCACGTCGAAGTCCTCCAGACGGGCGTCCTCCAGCGTGGCCAGCTCGCAGGCGTCGGCCAGCAGCCACTCCACCTGGGGGAGGTCGTCCACGCCGATGGCGCGGGTGTCCCGGTCGATCAGCAGCACGTCGTGGCCGCTGCCCGCCAGCTCCGTGGCGATGGAGCGCCCCACGCTCCCGGCTCCCGCGATGGCGATCCGCATCTCACCCACGCCCCGTCTCGTCGTCGTCCAGCCGCAGCCCGTCCAGGTCGCGGCCGCGGGCGGCCACGTGCAGGACGTCGCCCTCCTCCATGAGCTCACCGGAACCGGCCAGGAGGATCCGGCCCGCACGGGTCAGGTAGACCACCCGCACCGGCGCCCGCTCCTCCAGGTCGGCGACGCGGCGGCCCGCCCACCCCGGCGGCAGGTTCATCTCGTTCATGGCCAGGGTCCCGGACGCGTCCTGCCACTCCGGCCCGGTGGTGAGCCGACCGTCGCCCGGCACCATCCGGCGCAGGACCGCGTCGGCCGTCCAGCGCACCGTCGCCACCGTGGGGATGCCCAGCCGCTGGTAGACCTCGGCCCGGCGGGGGTCGTAGATCCGCGCGACCACGTTGTCGACGCCGAAGGCCTCGCGGGCCACCCGCGCCGAGATGATGTTGGAGTTGTCCCCGTTGCTGACCGCGGCGAAGGCCCCCGCGCGGTCGATCCCGGCGGCGAGCAGGACCTCCCGGTCGTGGCCCGGCCCCCGGACCGCGTGTTTGGCCACGGAGCCGCGCAGACGCCGGAACGCCTCGGCGTCCTGGTCGATCACCGCAACCGTGTGCCCCAGGTCAACCAGGGTGTGCGCGAGGGTGGACCCCACCCGGCCGCACCCCATGATCACGATGTGCACCTCGCCCGCACTCCCGTCGAGATAGCCGCCGCGCACGCCGTCGTCGCACGTGCGCACAGTGACACCTTGGCACAGACGCGGTCCACACGCTCGGCCTCGGCCGTCCACAGGCCCGTCCGGGAGGCGGATTCCGCCGGGTAGATTGGGAACGGTTGGTGGCTGTGCGCGCAGGGTCACCCGTCATGTGACCCGACCATCTCTGAGGACGACCGCCATGAACCGTGTGGGACAGGATTTCGAGCTGACCGTGGACGACGTCGCCCACGGGGGCTGGTGCGTGGGGCGCCACGAGGACCAGGTGGTCTTCGTCCGCCACGCCCTGCCCGGCGAGCGGGTCCGCGTCCGCGTCACCGAGCAGACCTCCCGCTTCCTGAGAGGCGAGGCCGTCGAGGTCCTCCAGGCCTCCCCGGACCGCGTCCAGGCCCCCTGCCCGGCCGCCGGGCCCGGCAAGTGCGGGGGCTGCGACTGGCAGCACGCCGCCCCGCGGGCCCAGCGGGCCCTCAAGGGCAAGGTCGTCGCCGACCAGCTGCGGCGCATCGCCGGGATCGACCGCCGGGTCGAGGTGGAGGAGCTGCCCGGCACCCCCGACGGCCTGGGCTGGCGCACCCGCGTGCGCTTCGCCGTGGACTCCGACGGCCGCGCCGGACTGCGCCGCCACCGCTCCCACGACGTCGAGCCCGTCGAGCGCTGCCTCATCGCCCACCCCGGCGTGACCGAGCTCGGCGTGACCGACGTCAGGTGGGAGGGCGTCCGCGACGTGGAGGCGGTCGCCTCGGCCTCCTGCGCCGACCGCGCCGTCGTCGTCACACCGACCGGGGCCAAGCTGGACTCCCTGCCCGAGCTGGGCGCCTCCAGTGCGGTGCTGCGCCGGTTCAAGGGCGGCCGCGTCCAGCAGGTGCGCGGGCGCAGGGGCGTGCGCGAGAGCGCCGACGGCCGCGAGTACCGCGTCAGCGCGGGAGGCTTCTGGCAGGTGCACCCGGCCGCCGCCGAGGTGCTCACCGCCGCCGTCCTGGACGCCCTGGAGCCCAAGCCCGGCGAGACCGCCCTGGACCTGTACTGCGGGGCGGGTCTGTTCACCGGCGCGCTGGCCGCCGCCGTGGGCCCCGAGGGGCGCGCCATGGGCGTGGAGAGCGGGGCCGAGGCCGTGCGCGACGCCCGGTACAACCTCAAGGACATGGAGCAGGTCCGCGTCGAGCAGGGTGACGTGGCCGCCCAGTTGCGCGAGTGGGCCGACGTGCGCGCCGACGTGGTCGTACTGGACCCGCCCCGGGCCGGTGCGGGCGCCGAGGTGGTGCGCTCCCTGACCGGGACGCGCCCCCGCAGGGTCGCCTACGTCTCGTGCGACCCCGCCACGCTCGCCCGCGACCTGGCCGCGTTCGAGCGGGCCGACTACCGCCTGGCGGACCTTCGCGCGTTCGACGCCTTCCCGATGACCCACCACGTGGAGTGCCTGGCGGTGCTGGAGCCGGTCCACCCGGCCCGCCGCCACCGGGAGGGCTGACCGGGGCCCGGCGGGCCCGCGACCAGGTGGCGTGTCCGCGGTGCAGGAACTCCAGCGCGCGGGTCCCGCCCGCGGCGACGGCGGCCAGCAGCACCGGGCCGGTGCTGTCCGGGCCGCAGGAGGGCGCGCGGCGGAGCACCTTCACAGGAGGGGCTATCGCGGGAGGCGCGCGCTTCGGTTCGGCGGACGGGCGGGGCGCGGACGCGCCTTTTCCACGGTAACCGCGCGGCGGTTCCGGTCTGGTCCGCGGCGTGGGAGAAAATGGGGCTTATGCGTCTGAGGATCTTCCTTGAGCCCCAACAGGGGGCCACCTACGAGGACCAGCTCACCGTCGCCAGGGCCGTGGAGGACCTGGGTTTCGACGCCCTGTTCCGGTCCGATCACTATCTGCGCATGGGTGATCACGTCAGCGGCCTCCCCGGGCCCACCGACGCCTGGATCACCCTCGCCGGGCTCGCCCGGGACACCTCCCGCATCCGCCTGGGCACGCTGATGACCGCGGCGACCTTCCGTCACCCCGCGCCCCTGGCGATCTCCGTCGCCCAGGTCGACCGCATGAGCGACGGCCGCGTGGAGTTCGGCTTCGGCTCGGGCTGGTTCGAGGAGGAGCACGCGGTCTACGGGATCCCCTTCCCCGCCACCGCCCGCGAGCGCTTCGACCGCTACGAGGAGCAACTGGACATCATCACCGGCCTGTGGTCGACCCCGGTGGGGGAAACCTTCCGCTACGAGGGCAAGCACTACCGCCTGGCTGAGGGGCCCGCGCTGCCCAAGCCGCAGCAGGGCCCGCGTCCGCCGGTGCTGATCGGCGGCACCGGCCCCAAGCGCACGCCGCGCCTGGCCGCCAAGTACGCCGACGAGTACAACGTGCCCTTCAGTTCGATCGAGGACACCTCGGCGGCCTTCGAGCGGACCAGGGCCGCCGTGCGGGCCTCGGGGCGCGGCGCGCCCATGGTCTACTCCGCCGCGCAGGTCCTGTGCGTGGGCAAGGGCGAGGCGGAGGTGGCCCGGCGGGCCGAGCGGATCGGCCGCGCGGTTCCCGAGCTGCGGGAGAACGGCCTGGCGGGCACCCCCGACGAGCTGGTGGACAGGATCGGCCGCTTCGCCGAGGCGGGCGCCGAGCGCATGTACCTCCAGATGCTGGACATGTCCGATCTGGACCACCTGGAGCTGGTGGCGTCTCAGGTCGTGCCGCAGCTTGACTGATCCGCGGGCCCGTGCCCGGGGGGCGGTCGCGGACCGTTGGCGACCGCCCGATAACTTGATATCGAGATACAAGTTAGATACCTTGACATCAAGATAATAGCGGGGTTCCCCTCGGCCCGCTCCCGGTTCGGATGTGTGAAGTTGACCGCTTGAGCGCACCCGGGCCGGACAACGTGGGCGCCCGCTACCAGTGGGCCGCCCGGCCGGTGGCGAGTGGTGTCGCCGCAGGCCACGGCGGGCCTGACGGAGGCCGGGAGGCAGGCGGAGGTCACCCCCGCGGCCCTTCGCCCCCGGCAACCGGTCAGGGCGGCCTCAGTAGGTCCCGCGTCCGCCCCATGGGGGAGGATGCTGGGAACGTAAGTGGCGAGATCAGGAGGCAGACACCGTGTCCGCGAACAGCTTCGGCGCCCGTGACACGTTGCGCGTTGGCGACGAGTCGTACGAGATCTTCCGTCTGGAGACCGTTGAGGGTTCCAGGCGGCTTCCCTACAGCCTGAAGGTGCTGCTGGAGAACCTCCTGCGCACCGAGGACGGTGCGAACGTCACCGCCGACCACATCCGGGCCCTGGGCGGCTGGGACCCCAAGGCCCAGCCCAGCCAGGAGATCCAGTTCACCCCCGCGCGGGTGATCATGCAGGACTTCACCGGCGTCCCCTGCGTCGTCGACCTCGCCACCATGCGCGAGGCCGTGCGCGACATGGGCGGCGACCCGGACAAGATCAACCCGCTCGCCCCCGCCGAGCTGGTGATCGACCACTCCGTCGTCGTCGACCTCTTCGGCCGCCCCGACGCCTTCGAGCGCAACGTCGAGATCGAGTACGAGCGCAACTACGAGCGCTACAAGTTCCTGCGCTGGGGCCAGACCGCCTTCGACGAGTTCAAGGTCGTCCCGCCCGGCACCGGCATCGTGCACCAGGCCAACATCGAGCACCTGGCGCGCGTCACCATGAGCCGGGGCGGCCAGGCCTACCCCGACACCTGTGTCGGCACCGACTCGCACACCACCATGCAGAACGGCCTGGGCATCCTGGGCTGGGGCGTGGGCGGCATCGAGGCCGAGGCCGCCATGCTCGGCCAGCCGATCTCCATGCTCATCCCGCGCGTGGTCGGCTTCAAGCTGACCGGTGAGCTCCAGCCCGGCACCACCGCCACCGACCTGGTGCTCACCATCACCGAGATGCTGCGCCAGCACGGCGTGGTCGGCAAGTTCGTCGAGTTCTACGGCGAGGGCGTGGCCTCCGTGCCGCTGGCCAACCGCGCAACCATCGGCAACATGAGCCCGGAGTTCGGCTCCACCGCCGCGATCTTCCCGATCGACGACGAGACCATCCGGTACATGAAGCTGACTGGCCGCTCCGAGCAGCAGGTGGCCCTGACCGAGGCCTACGCCAAGGCCAACGGCTTCTGGCACGACCCGGCCAACGAGCCCGAGTTCTCCGAGTACCTGGAGCTGGACCTGGCCGAGGTGGTCCCCTCCATCGCCGGCCCCAAGCGCCCGCAGGACCGCATCGCTCTGTCTGCGGCCAAGAGCACCTGGCGCCACGACGTGCGCAACTACGTCGAGGACGGGGTCGACGAGGCGAGCGAGGAGTCCTTCCCGGCCTCCGACGCCCCGGCCCAGACCGCCAACGGCGCCCGTCCGCACAAGGCCGTCAAGGTCACCATGGCCGACGGCACCGAGACCGAGATCGACCACGGCGCCGTGGTGATCGCCGCGATCACCTCCTGCACCAACACCTCCAACCCCTCGGTCATGCTGGGCGCCGCCCTGCTGGCCAAGAAGGCGGTGGAGAAGGGCCTGACCCGCAAGCCGTGGGTCAAGACCTCCATGGCCCCGGGCTCCAAGGTCGTCACCGACTACTACGAGCGCTCCGGCCTGACCCCGTACCTGGACAAGCTGGGCTTCAACCTGGTCGGCTACGGCTGCACCACCTGCATCGGCAACTCCGGCCCGCTGCCCGAGGAGATCTCCCAGGCCGTCCAGGACAACGACCTGGCCGTCACCGCGGTCCTGTCCGGCAACCGCAACTTCGAGGGCCGGATCAACCCGGACGTGAAGATGAACTACCTGGCCTCGCCGCCGCTGGTGGTCGCCTACGCGCTGGCCGGATCGCTGGACGTGGACATCACCACGGAGCCGCTGGGCCTCGACAAGGACGGCGAGCCCGTCTTCCTGGCCGACATCTGGCCCAGCGCCGAGGAGATCCAGCAGGTCATGGACTCCGCGATCGCCTCGGACATGTACGAGTCCGCGTACTCGGACGTGTTCGCCGGTGACGAGCGCTGGCGCTCGCTGCCCACCCCGACGGGCAACACCTTCGAGTGGGAGGGCGAGTCGACCTACGTCCGCAAGCCCCCCTACTTCGAGGGCATGGAGACCACCCCGGCCCCGGTCACCGACATCACCGGCGCCCGGGTGCTGGCCAAGCTGGGCGACTCGGTCACCACCGACCACATCTCCCCGGCCGGCGCCATCAAGCCGGGCACCCCCGCGGCCGAGTACCTCAAGGCCAACGGTGTGGAGCGCCGCGACTTCAACTCCTACGGTTCCCGCCGCGGCAACCACGAGGTGATGATCCGGGGCACGTTCGCCAACATCCGCCTGCGCAACCAGATCGCGCCGGGCACCGAGGGCGGCTACACCCGCGACTTCACCCAGCCCGAAGGGCCGGTGTCGTTCATCTACGACGCCGCTCGCAACTACGCCGAGCAGGGTACGCCGCTGGTCGTCCTGGGCGGCAAGGAGTACGGCTCCGGCTCCTCGCGCGACTGGGCGGCCAAGGGCACCAGCCTGCTGGGCGTGCGCGCGGTCATCACCGAGTCCTACGAGCGCATCCACCGCTCGAACCTGATCGGGATGGGCGTCCTGCCCCTCCAGTTCCCCGAGGGCCAGTCCGCCGACTCCCTCGGCCTGACCGGCGAGGAGACCTTCTCCATCACCGGCGTGACCGAGCTGAACCAGGGCGCCGCCCCGGCCACGGTGAAGGTCAGCACCGACACCGGCGTGGAGTTCGACGCCGTGGTGCGTATCGACACCCCCGGAGAGGCCGACTACTACCGCAACGGCGGCATCCTGCAGTACGTGCTGCGCCAGTTGATCGCCAAGTAGGCGTGTCCGCGCGGGGCCGCCACCGTTCGAGCGACGGTGGCGGCCCCGTTCGCGTTCCCCCTCCTCCGGAAGGTAACGAAAAGGTATAGCCATCGCGGTTTGCCCGCGTGGACTCGGGTAGCGGCACGGGTAGGCAACGAACGCAACCTACGGCGAAGGAACCGGATCAATGTCAGAGATCATCGAGACGGTGGAGGTCGACGTCCCGGTCACCGCCGCCTACGCCCAGTGGACGCGGTTCGAGGAGTTCCCCTCCTTCATGGAGGGGGTCGACAAGGTCGTCCGCACCGGTGACGGGCACATGCTCTGGACCATCGAGATCGGTGGTCAGAAGAGGGAGTTCGAGGCCGTGGTCACCGAACAGGTCCCCGGGGAGCGGATCGCCTGGAAGACCACGGACGGAACGACCCACGCGGGGGTGGTGACCTTCCACCGCCTGTCCGAAACCAGCAGCAGGATCACCCTTCAGCTCAAGACCGTCCCGGAGGGCGTCGTCGAGCAGCTCGGGGACAAGCTCGGGCTGGTCAAGACCCGCGCGAAGGGCGACATGAAGCGCTTCAAGGCCTTCGTCGAGCCCGGCGGGAAGACCCCGAACGGCTGACGCCGGACCCGGTCCGGAGCAGGTCCCGGTCCCCCGCAGCCGACGAGGCCGCGGGGGACCGGTCCGTGTGTGCGGGGCGGACCGTTCCGGACGCCGCGGCGGTCCCCTCCGCCCCGCACACACACGGACTCCCGGTGCCGCCGCGCGGCGCCGGGAGTCGTCCCTCGGGTCCGGTGCGTCAGCGGCTGCCGCTGCTGACGCTGGAGTGGTAGGCCCCGTGGGGACCGGCGTGCGACCAGGAGTGGTGGTACCAGCTGTGCCCGTGCCCGTGCCCGTGGCCGTGCCCGTGCCCGTGCCCGTGGCCGTGGCCGCTGCCGGACTTGACCACGTAGCTGTACGCCCCGTCGGAACCCGCCCCCGACCAGCTGGACGAGTAGTAGCTGTCCGCCGAGGCCAGGGCCGGTGCCCCCAGTGCCAGGACGGGTGCGGCGACGACGGTGAACGCGAAGCGGCGCAGGGTCTTCCTCTGCATGGCGTTGGATTCCCTTCGAAGCTAGGTGCGGGAGCGGCCGTGCGGGTGCTGTGGTCTCCGGCCGCGCCGTCGGCGCGGCGCCGAACGACCGGCACCACCGGACTGCGTCCCTTTCGTCCTTTTTGCCCTCCTTGTTCATCCTGACGCCGGGGCAGCCCAAGAGGGAACACTGGGGATCTGAGCAAACATCAAAATCGGGATGCCGCGTCCCCGGCGCGTGCGCGACGCCGAAGGCGGACCGTGTCGGCGGCGGCATCCGCGCGCTGGGGCGGGTTCCGTGCGGCGGGACGCGCGGGGGTGTACCCGGGGGCGTCCGCGAGAGGGCTCCCGGCGGCGGCGCGGGGTAAACCCCGGACATCTCGCCCCCACCGGAGCCCCACGCTGCCCCCTCGCCTGAGGGCCGGGTCTTCGGGCGCCCCGGTATCGGGCACCGTCGGCGCGCAACCCCGCGCGTGCGCTGAGGCGGGCCCGCCGCCCGGAGCCCGCCGGGGCCCGGTCCGCCGCGACCCCGTGTGCGCGGAGGCGGGTCGTCCGGGACGCCGGTGCGGTTCGCTCCGCCCCCCGGACACGCGAACTCCCGGTGCCGCCGTGCGGCACCGGGAGCCGTCGTGAGGAGCCTGCGGCCTTAGCCGGCGCCGCTCTCCGTCTCGGAGGAGTAGGCGCCGCCCTCGCCGGCGACACTGAAGCTCTCCTCGAACCAGGACTTGCCGTCACCGGCGAAGGCCTCGAGCCCGTGGTGGAACGCACCGTGGGAGCTAGCGCCGCTCGTCTCCGTCTCGTAGTAGGCGTCCGCCGAGGCCAGGGCCGGGGCCCCGAAGGCCAGGGCGGGTGCGGCGATGGCCGTGATGGCGATGCGGCGCAGGGTCTTCTTCTGCATGACAGTGGGTTTCCCTTCGTGGCTTGGTTCGGGGACTCCGACGCCGTGCGGGCGGTCGCAGGTCGACGCCGTCCGCGAGGTGCGGAAGCGCATGAAACCACCCGGCGTTTTCCCCGATTCCCAGATTGAGGCCGGGCGGACCAAGGAAGAACACCAGAAAGCTGACTAAACTCTAAAATCGGGACATTGAGCAAAAAGGCGTGTGCGGAGCGTACCGAAGCCGCCGGGCACGGCGTCCGGAACCCCTGCGGGGCGGGCCCTCCCGGGCATCGGCTCCCGTCCGCGTCCGCCGCCGGTGACGGGTCCCACCCCGGCTGATGTCCGTAAACCTCCGATATGCTCGCCGCATGCCCGGCCCCACCAGCCCCCTCCTCCGGCTCATGT
>NZ_LEKI01000038.1:0-38387 GCF_001029525.1 Nocardiopsis sp. RV163
CCCGGGCCCCGGCACCGCCGCCGCGCCCGCCCGCGCCGCCTCCGGGCTGCCCCGGCGGCGGCGCGGCCAGACCCTGGCCGCGGCGCTGCGCGAGGAGCCCGACCAGCTCTCCGCGGCTCCGGCCGCGCCCGCGCCCGGCGGCGACCCCGGCACCAGGTTCGCGTCCTTCCACAACGCCCGCCAGCCACAACGAGCCGAAGAGTAGAGAAGAGAAACGGAGGGAGGGGCACGCGACCGGACCCGCGCGCGGCTGCCCCGCGACCCCGATGAACACCATGGACACCAGCCTCGACTGGCTTCTGGAGAACCTGCGCCACCGCACACCCGGCATCCGCCACGTCCTCGTGCTGTCCAGGGACGGACTCAGGATGTGCCACACCCGCGAACTGCACACCGACCGCGCCGACCAGCTCGCCGCCATCGCCGCGGGCATCCAGAGCCTGTCCCTGAGCGCCTCCGCCGAGTTCGGCGACCGCGGCGGCGCGGGCCAGGCCATGGCCGAGTTCGGCGGAGGCGTCCTGCTCATCATCCGCGCCGGGGAGGGCGCCCACCTGGCGGTGATCGCCGACGGGGACGCCGACGTCGGCGTGATCGGCCACAGCATGAACCAACTCGTCGAGCGGATCGGCTGCTTCCTGACGGCCGCCCCGCGCCGCGGCGAACGGACCAGCACGGGCGCCGAACAGAGGTGACCGACCACGACCCCCTCCCGGGAGAGGCCCCCGACCGCCTGTACACCGTGACCGGCGGGCGCTCCGACACGGACACCCGCGCCCTCGACCCGGTCGCCCTCGTCGTCGCCGAGTGCGCCCCCGCGCCCGGCATGCAGTCCGAGCACGCCGCGATCCTGCGCCTGTGCGAGTACCCGACCGCCGTGGTGGAGCTGTCCGCGGAGCTGCGGCTCCCCGTCAGCGTCGTGCGCATCCTCCTGTCGGACCTGCTGGACACGGGGCGGGTGACGGCCCGCCACCCGGTGGCCCCCGCCCGGCAGGAGGCCGGACACGACCCCGAGACCCTGAAGCAGGTGCTCCTTGCCCTCCAACGCCTCTGAACGGCCGGCCCAGCCGTGCCGGGCCCCGCTCGCCGCGACGGCCGACAACGCGCTCAAGATCGTCGTCGTCGGCGGGTTCGGCGTCGGCAAGACCACCCTGGTCGGCTCCGTCAGCGAGATGCGCCCGGTGAGCACCGAGGAGGTCATGACCCAGGCCAGCGCCGGGATCGACGACATCAGCGCCGTCCGCGACAAGCGCACCACCACAGCGGCCTTCGACTTCGGGCGCGTCACCGTGGACGAGCGGCGGGTGCTCTACCTCTTCGGCGCCCCCGGCCAGAAACGGTTCTGGTTCCTGTGGAACCAACTGTTCGAGGGCAGCCTGGGCGCGGTCGTGCTCGTGGACACCGACCGCGTCCAGGACTCCTGGTACGCCGTGGACCGGCTCGAACACCACCGCACGCCCTTCGTCGTCGCGGTGAACCGCTTCGGTCCCGGACCCGCCCTGCCCGAGGTGCGCCGCGCCCTGGACCTGTCCGAGCGGGTCCCCGTGGTGGACTGCGACGCCCGCAGCCGCGAGTCCAGCCGCGACGTCCTGATCACCCTCGTCCGGCACGTGTCCGGACCCGTGGCCGGGCACCCGTCCGCGCCCGCGCCGACCCAGGAGGAGACGACGTGAACCACACCCCGGGCCCGGAGGCCGCGACG
Organism: Nocardiopsis sp. RV163; assembly: GCF_001029525.1. Classification (NCBI taxonomy): domain Bacteria; kingdom Bacillati; phylum Actinomycetota; class Actinomycetes; order Streptosporangiales; family Nocardiopsidaceae; genus Nocardiopsis; species Nocardiopsis sp. RV163. The sequence goes on from NZ_LEKI01000038.1 coordinate 1,700, forward strand.
CCGGCCGGCAGCGGCCCTCCGCCGCCCTCCCCGGACCACGCGGGCGCCGCCCGCTTCTACGGCCCCGACATCGCCCGCGACCCCGCCGGGCTCTACGAGGAGCTGCGCGGGCGCTACGGCCCGGTCGCGCCCGTGCTGCTCGACGGCGACGTTCCGGCGTGGCTCGTCATGGGCTACCGGGAACTGCACCACGTCACCAGCAGACCCGAGTGGTTCGCCCGCGACTGCCGCCGCTGGAACCAGTGGGACCGCGTCGGCGGCGACTGGCCGCTCCTGCCCTACGTGATGTGGACGCCCTCCGTCATGTTCGCGGAGGGGGCCGAGCACCAGCGGCGCGCGGGCGCGATCGGCGACGCCCTGGACGCCGTGGACCGCACCGACCTCAGGGCCCTGTGCCAGCGGGCCGCCGACACTCTCGTCGACGCCTTCCGCGCGCAGGGCGAGGCCGACCTGGTCTCGCAGTACGCCCACCACATCCCCGCGGTGGTGGTCGCCCGCCTCTACGGCCTGCCGGAGGCGGAGGTCCCGGCGCTGGTGCGCGACGTCGTGCTCTCGCTCGACGTCACCGCGGACGCGGGCGGCGCCCACCGGCGCCTGCACGCCCGTCTGGACGCCCTGGTCGCCGACCGCCGCGCCGCGCCGCGCGACGACGTGCCCTCGCGGTTGCTGCTGCACCCGGCGGGGCTGAGCGACGCCGAGGTGGTGGTCGACCTGCTGGTGGTCCTCGCCGCGGCCCAGGCTCCCACTGGCAACTGGATCGGCAACACCCTGCGCCTGATGCTGACCGACGACCAGTTCTCGCTCACCCTCCAGGGCGGGCGCAGCAGTGCGGGCGAGGCCCTCAACGAGGTGCTGTGGAAGAACACCCCCACGCAGAACTTCATCGGCCGGTGGGCCGTGCAGGCCTGTGAACTGGGCGGTCGCGGCATCCGGCGCGGCGACATGCTGGTGCTGGGGCTGTCGGCCGCCAACGCCGACCCCCGCCTGCACGCGGGGCTCCCCGACGTCCACGGAGGCAACCGCGCGCAGATGTCCTTCGGCCACGGCGAGCACGGGTGCCCCTTCCCGGCACCGGAGATCGCGGAGACGATCGCCCGCACGGCGGTGGAGAGCCTGCTGGACCGGCTGCCGGACGTGCGGCTGGCGGTGCCCCCGGAGCGGCTGGAGTGGCGGCCGTCGCTGTGGATGCGCGGACTGTTCGGGCTCCCGGCGCGCTTCACGCCGCAGCGGTAGGGGGCGGACGCGCCCCGCGGTGCCGGTCAGCCCCGGGAGGGGACCGGTGTGAACCGCAGCGGTAGCCGGGACAGCCCCCGGGTGAACACCCCGGTCTCCTCCAGGATGACCCCCTCGGCCAGACGTACGTCGGGCATGGCGTCCAGTAGCTGGTTGGTCGCCACCCGCACCTCCGCCTCGGCCAGCAGCGCGCCCACGCAGAAGTGGCGCCCCAGGGCGAAGGCCAGGTGCTCGGCAGCGGCGGAGAACGAGGTGGCGTCCCCGAGTTCGGCCCGGAGGATGTCGAAGGAGTCGGGGTCGGCGAAGCGGTCGCCGTCGCGGTTTGCCGAGCCGATCAGGCAGATGACGGTCGCCCCGGCGGGCACGGTCCCGCCGCCCAGTTCCACGTCGTGCGCGGGCTGGCGCATGATCATCTGCACGGGCGGGGTGTAGCGCAGCGTCTCGGCGAACGCGCGCGGGATCAGGCTCCGGTCCTCGCGCACCCGCGCGAGCTGCTCGGGGTGGGTGACCAGGTTGGCGAACATACTGGACACGGCCTTGTCGGTGGTCTCCCCGCCCGCGGCGAGCAGCAGGCTGCAGAAGGCCTTGACGTCCTCGTCGCTCATCCGGGTGCCGTCGACCTCGGCGGCGCACAGGGTGGAAAGCAGGTCCCCGCCCGGGTCCGCCCGCCGCTCGCGGATGATCGGCAGCATGTACGCGGCGAACTCCTCGCGGGTGCGCAGCCCCTCCTCGGCCACCCGCGGGTCCTGCGACAGGTTGCCCAGGAAGGCGATGATCGCGGTGTACCAGCGGTGGAACCGGTCGTGGTCGGCCCGTGCCAGCCCGAGAATGTCCGCGATGACGTTGACGGGGAAGCGGGTGGCGAACTGCGCGACCAGGTCCACCTCGCCCGTGTGCCGGAAGGCGTCGATCAGCTCAGCGCTGTTGCGCTCGATGACGGGCCAGAACCGCTTCCGCAGTTCACTGCCGCGGAAGGCCGGTGCCACCAGGGCGCGGCGCACCGCGTGCTCGCGCCCGTCCAACTGCAGGATGGTGCGACCGTGCACCGGTTCCAGCTGCCAGTCGTAGTTGCGGGTGGTGAAGGCCTCGTCCCGGAAGGCGCGCCGGACGTCCTCGTACCGGGAGACGACGTAGCTCCGGGTGGCCTCGTGCCAGAAAAGGGGAGCCCGCTCGCGCATGGTGCGGTAGGCGGGATAGGGATTGGCGAGGAATTCCGGGGAAAGGATGTCCGGAACCTCGGAAGTCGCGGTCATGACCGGTTCTCCTCACCGCTGGGGGCGGACGCGGGTCTCCACCGTAGGTTTCCCCGTCGCCAGAGTCCAGAGGGGAGAGTGTTTCTCGGGCCGAGAATATCGCGAGGTTTCGGAGCTCAATTCCTTTTATGAGAAATATGTCGCTTGTGTGACTTCGGGGGTCGCGGGAATCCCGTGCCGCCCCGGGTGCGGCGCCTTCCCGTTCATCGCGTCGCCGACTCCGGATCGGCGGGCTCCGTCCTCGTGGCGTCTTCGCGCCGGAGGAAGGCGCCCAGGAGGTCTCCGACGGGGCGGTCGGACTCCGACGGGTGGCGCAGGGCGACGGTGTGGTCGACGGTGTAGCGGTTGCGGCGGCCCACGCGGGTGCGAGTCAGATACCCGGCCGCCTCCAGGTCCGCGACGATGATCTGCACGGCCCGTTCGGTGATGCCGATCCCGGCGGCGACGTCCCGCAGCCGGACCTCCGGGTCGCGGGCGATCCACAGCAGCACCCGTGCGTGATTGGTCAGGAACGTCCAGTGGTCGCCACGCGCTGATGAGCTGTTCATGGGCCCCATTGTACGAAGCCTGTTTCGTATATCCACCGATTTAGGTGAAGTTTTATTTGCGAAAAAATTTTCGCGTAACGCTTGACGCATGTTGTGCTCGCGATGACGCTGGAGGAAACCACTCCCGTCCAGGAAGGCGGGCAGGAGCCGTGGTCCGACCGTTCTCCCGACCCGTACGCGACAGCGTCCACCGCCGCGCACGGGCGGGTCCGGTCCAGCAGGATGCGGCGGTCCTGCCGACCGCCTCTCGAAGAGGAGCCACCTCGCGATGAATGACCTGTCGTTCACCGTTCCGCTGTGGGTGTGGGCAGCGGTCACCACCGGTATCTGCGTGATGCTCGCCGTCGACCTGATCGCCCACCGCGACAACCACGTCATCGGCTTCAGGGAAGCGGCCGTCTGGAGCTCGATCTGGGTCGCCATCGGTCTGGGGTTCGGCCTGATCCTCCTGGCATGGCAGGGCGCTGAGGTGTCCTCCACCTACTACGCCGGCTACCTGATCGAGAAAGCCCTGTCGATCGACAACGTCTTCGTCTTCGCGCTGGTCTTCTCCTTCTTCGCCGTCCCCGACGCCTACCAGCACAAGGTTCTGTTCTGGGGCGTCCTCGGAGCGCTGATCGCGCGGCTGGTGTTCATCCTCGTCGGCGCCGAGCTGCTCCAGGTGTTCTTCTGGACGGCCTACCTGTTCGGCGCGTTCCTGATCTGGACCGCCTGGAAGATGGCGTTCACCAAGGACGAAGAGGTCCATCCGGACCGCAATCCGGTCGTGCGCCTGGTCAAGAAGCTCGTCCCCACGGACCCGAAGTTCCACGGCGACAGGTTCTTCGTCCGCGTCGACGGGCGCCGGGTCGCGACGCTGCTGTTCGTGGTCCTGGTCGCCGTCGAGGCCACCGATCTGGTCTTCGCGGTCGACTCCGTCGCCGCCGTCCTCGCGATCACCACCAACACCTTCCTGGTGTGGACGGCCAACGCCTTCGCGGTCCTGGGCCTGCGGAGTCTGTACTTCTGCCTCGCCGGACTCCTGCGCCGCTTCGCCTACCTCCACTACGGCCTCGCGGTCCTCCTCGCCTTCGCCGGCGTCAAACTCATCCTGTCCGAAACCCCGGTCGGCAAGCTCCCCATCCCCCTCACCCTCGGCGTCATCGTCGTCACCATCACCGTCTCCATCGCCTGGTCCCTGATCGCCACCAGAGGACGGCCGACCGACACCGACGAGCGGCGGGCCGGAACCGCAGAAGCGGACGCGGACAGCGGCGGAACGGCCTCCTCGCCCGACCAGCCCGCCGCCCCGCGCGCCACGCCCGACGAGGAAGCGCCGTGACCACGACCTCGGCCGAGCCCTGGGACGGGCTGGCCCCGCGCCGCCGGGGGACCGGGAATCCCCGGCCCCGCTGGGATAGCGTGACCGTGAACCCCACCCCTCAGCGACGAGGAGCACGTACACCGTGAACGTGGAACACAGGGACGTCGAGGTCAACGGAATCCGGCTGCACGTCGCCGAGCAGGGCAGCGGACCGCTCGTCCTGCTCCTGCACGGCTTCCCCGAGAGCTGGTACTCCTGGCGTCACCAGTTCGCCCCGCTGGCCGGGGCCGGGTACCGCGTGGTCGCCCCCGACCAGCGCGGTTACGCCCGCAGCGACCGGCCCGAGGCGGTGGACGCCTACACCCTGCCCCACCTGGTCGGCGACGTCGTCGCCCTCGTCTCCGCGCTGGGGGAGGAGAGCGCGGTCGTGGTCGGCCACGACTGGGGGGCGCCGGTGGCCTGGGCCACCGCCATGATGCGCCCCGACCTGGTCCGCGGCGTGGCGGGCCTGAGCGTTCCGCCCGTTCCGCCCGCCATGATGCCGTCTGTCTCGTCCTCGCGCGCCGTGTACGGCGACGGCTTCTACCAGGCCTACTTCCAGGAGCCGGGCGTCGCCGACGCCGAGCTGGCGGCCGACCCCGCCTCGACCCTGCGCCGCCTCCTGGTCGGGGCCTCCGGCGACGCCCCCTTCGACCAGCCCCGGCTGTGGATCGTGCCCGAGGGCGAGAGCGCGCTGGGCTCCCTGCCCGAACCGGCGGAGCTGCCCTCCTGGCTCACCGAGGAGGACCTGGCCGTTTTCACCGCCGACTACTCCGATCCCGACGCCTTCACCGGTCCGCTCAACTGGTACCGCAACATCGACCGCAACCAGGGGCTCATGTCGCCCTTCCAGGGGCGCGTCATCGACGTGCCCGCGCTGTACGTGGGTGGGGACAAGGACCTGGTCAGGGTCATGCGCGGCGTTCCCGAACTCCTGGAGAACCTGTCGCTGGTCGCACCGGGGCTGCACGCGGGCGTCACCCTGCCCGGCTGTGGCCACTGGACCCAGCAGGAGCGCCCCGAGGAGGTCAACGCTGCCCTGCTGGACTTCCTCGCAGCCGTCCACGAGGGCTGAGCCGCGCCCGTGCGCGCCGACGCCGGCGCGCACGGGCACGGTGGCGGTACCGGTGCGCCGCTCAGGCGCGCACCCCCTCGACGACGCTGGTCCCGTAGCTGGGCAGGACGCGGGTCAACTTCAGGCCGGCCTGCTCGAAGAGGTCGGCGAACTGCGTCCTGGTGCGCTGCTTGCCGTCGCAGTGGGCGAGCATGCTCAGGTCCATGAACTTGGCGGTCCGGGCGGGACCCGGGGCGTCGGGCACCACCACCTCCGCGAGCAGGACGCGCCCGTCGCGGGTCATCGCCTCGCGGCAGTGGGAGAGGATCCGCGCTGCGTCCCGGTCGCCCCAGTTGTGGATGACGTTCGACAGCAGGTAGGCGTCGCCCCCTTCGGGGACGAAGGAGAGGAAGTCCCCGCTGACGACGCGGCACCGCTCACGGACGCCCTCCAGCACCGGTCCGGCGTGGGCGACCACGTCGGACCGGTCGAAGAGCACGCCGTGCAGACCGGGATGGGCCGCCAGCACGATGGCCAGCAGCCTGCCCCGGCCGCCGCCCACGTCCACGAGGGTGTGGTGCGCGCCGAAGTCGTAGCTGCCCGCCACACCCCGGGTGAGCTGGGCGGAGATGTCGGTCATGCCCTCGTCGAAGACCGCCGCGGTCTCGGGGTGCTCGTCCAGGTAGGCCCACGCCGTCAGGCCGTGCACCTCCTCGAACACCGAGCGCCCGGTCCGCACCGCCCGGGCCAGGTGGGCCATGGTGGACCGCTCGGCCTGGCTGCCGACCCACCGGGCGTAGCCGCGCATGGAGTCGGCCGCGTCCCCGCGCAGGGCGCGGCCGAGCCCGGTCAGGGCGTAGTGCCGCCGGGGTCCCTCCTCGACCAGGTCGAGGTCGGCGCAGGCGCGCAGGAGGCGGTGGAGGGCGTCGGCGTCGGCGCCGACCCTCTCGGCGATCTCGTCGACGGGCAGGGGTTTGAAGGTCATGGCGTCGGCGACGCCGAGTTCGGCCGCCGCGCTCACGGCGGCCGCCACCCAGCTGGCGGTTATGAGCTCGAACAGTTTCGTGGCCGAAGGACTCGGGGGTGCGGATGCGGACATCGCGGTCCTTTCAGGTGGTGTCCCTCCGGGAGTGCGGAGAGGGCCGGCCGGATGCGCCTATGCGGCATCCAGGGAGCCGTATAACAGGGTAAACTACGGAGCGTGCCTAGAAAATCGCATACTGTGGACACAGGTTCGAGTGAGACGGATGCGAACCGGTGCCCCTCTCAGCGGTCATCACACGCCCTACAGACCCTGACCACCCGCCGTGCCGTACGCGCCTTCACCGACCGGCCGGTGGACGACTCCCTCCTCGCCCCCATGCTGGACGCCATGCTCGCCGCACCCTCGGCGTCCAACAAGCAGGCATGGGCCTTCGTCGCCGTCCGCGAGCGGCGGAGGCTGAGGCTGCTGCGCGCCTTCGCCCCCGGGATCATCGAACTCCCGCCCCTGGTCGTGGCGGCCTGCTTCGACCGCTCTCGCGCCGTGGGGGGCTCAGGCGGCTCCACGGATTCCAGGGACTCCTGGGACGAGGGCATGCTCTGCGTCGCGATGGCGGTGGAGAACCTCCTCCTGGCGGCGCACTGCCTGGGGCTCGGGGGGTGCCCGTCCGGGAGTTTTCGCGCCGGCCCCGTCCGCATGCTGCTGGGCCTGCCCGAGCACCTGGAACCCCTGCTCCTGGTTCCGATCGGGCACCCCGCCCGGCCGCTCGGACCCGCGCCCCGACGAGACCGGAACGAGGTGGTCAGCCATGAGCGATGGGGAACCTGACGTCCGACGGGTCGGCGAGGAGCTCCTCCTGCTCGCCGCCTACCTGCTCAGCAGCGGCCGAGGCCTGCTGGACGAGCCACGGCAGTACGGCACGTTCCGCTGCCTGGACGCCGCCCGGCGCGTCCTCGCCCTCGCGGCCGGGACCGGCCCCCACCATCCGGAGCTCGACGCCCTGCGCGGTCGCATGGACGACGTCATGTGCGGGCCGATGGGCGACCACGAACTGGACACCCTGCTCGACCAGCTGTGCGATCGGCTGGCATCCGTCCTGGAGGATCCCGATGTCATCCCCGACTGAGCCGGAGCCGCCCCCGGAGCCCCCGGACGACTTCGACGTCCTGCCCTTCACCGGTTCCTGCCGTCGAGTGTTCGAGCGCGGAGAGCACGCCCTCATCGGCATCAGCGCCGGGAACAGCTACTTCAGCCAGCAGCGGATCGCGCGGCTCCTGTGCTGGGCGCGGGGCCGTTTCGCCCGGGTCGACGTCCTCTACACCGACATGTACCTGGACGCCATGTACATGGCGTCCGGCAGCAGCAGGGAGCACGCCGCGGCCCGGGCGAACAGGACGCTCAGGGACGTGCGGCGGCGCATCCGGCGCGCGATGGAGTCGGCGGTCGCGGAGTCGGCCGCCGTGGCGGACGTGCGCGTCCTCCCCCTGTCGCAGTGCACGCGTCTGCCCGGCTACCGGGAGGTCGAGCGGCGCCTCGACCGGGAGTACGCCGCCGATCCCCGCATCCGCCGCTGCTGGGAGGAGCACGTACGCCGGATCGTGGGCGCCCAGCCGGACCCGGAGGGAGCCAGGCTCCGAGCCGGGCTGGCCTACCTGCGCGCCGAACTGCCCTTCCTGCTCAGCACCCCCGAGGTGCTGGAGGTGCCCTCCTCGGTCTCCTGCTACCACGACCTGTTGCCGATCCTGTCCACGCTGCGCGGCGTCACCTCCTGTTCCCACCCCGGACAGGGCCACGTGATCGTCCGCCCGGCCCGCGGGCGCCGTCCCTCCGCGGGGGCGGAGGCGCTGGCGTTCCCGTGACCGCCGTCCTGTGGCGCCCCGCCCGGGGCGCCACAGGACGGAGCGGCCGCGGTCGGAGCCCCGTCCCGGGTGGGACGGGGGCCGCTACGCGCGGCGCACGTCCATGACCGACTCCCCGTCCTCGACCCGGTGCACGGCGTGCAGCGCGAGGCCGGCCTCGGCGAACAGTTCCAGGTACTCCTCCGCCGTGCGCAGCGGGGCTCCGTAGAGCACGAGCATGTACAGGCTCATCGCCTGGATGAAGGGGGTGGCGCCCTCCCGCTGCGGCAGGTGCCCGACGATCAGCAGCCGGGACCGCTCACCCATCGCCGCGCGGACGTTGCGCAGGATCCGTACCGCCTCCGGCCGGGGCCAGTTCTGCATCACCCGTGCCATCAGGTAGACGTCCACCCCCGTCGGCACCCCGTCGAAGAAGCTGCCCCCCACCACGGCGCACCGGTCCGCCACGCCCCGCTCCCGCAGCAGCGGCCCGGCCCCGGACACCACGTGCGGAAGGTCGAACAGCACCCCCTCCATGCGCGGGTGGCGCCGCAGGAGGGCGGCCAGCATCGAGCCCTCTCCGCCGCCGAGGTCCGCCACGCGTTCGGCTCCGGACAGGTCCACGTTCTCCAGCAGGGTGTCGGCGGCCACGGACGTGACCATCGCCCTGCGGAACAGGGCCTCGGAGTCCCCCCGCTCCTGCTCCAGGTAGGCGAACAGCGGGCGGCCGGTGTGCACCTCGAAGGCCGTGCGGCCCGAACGCACCGCCTGTGACAGGCAGGTCCACGCCTGGAGGAAGGCGCCGTGCGTGCACATCCGGAAGAGGTCGTACAGGCCGCTGGGGTCCCCGGCGCGCAGGTGCCCGCCCGCCGCGGTCAGGGCGAACGATCCGGGCACGGGCTCCGAGAGCAGCCCGCTCACCGTCCCGGCCCGCAGCACCGCCGTCAGGGTCTGCTCGGGGACCCCGGTGCGGCGGACCAGGTCCGCCACCGGGCGCGGCCCGTCCGCCAAGTCCTCCACCACGTCCAGTTCCACTATCGCGACGACGGCGTGCATGAGCATCGCCGACGCCACCAGTCGGTTCAGCGGCAGGTCCGTGCGCTCCGCGCGTACAGCGGCCTCGTCCATCGCACCCACAGTCGGTCCTCCCCGGGGGACGTCGTCATCGGGGCCGGCACGGCCTCCCCTCCGGGGCGCCGCGCCGACCCATCAAGACTACGGGGAGTGCGCGGACGTGTTCTCGGGGTCGTGGAAAACGTAACCGGGCGTGAAGGAGCGGGGACCGCTGCGGCGACGGCCGGTGGCCGGGTCAGGCCGGGGCGGCGTCCTCGGCCCCGTAGGCGTGGACCAGGGCGGTGAGCACCTCGGAGCAGCCCGCGTCGACGGTGAGCGCGGCGACGTCGTCGGCTCGGGTGGCGCCCCGGTTGAGGACCACCACCGGCTTGCCCTGCTCGACGGCGCGCTTGACGTAGCGCCGTCCCGAGAAGACGGTCAGGGACGAACCGGCCACCAGCAGCGCCCGCGCGCCGTCCACCATCGCGTAGCCCTCCAGCACGCGCGCCTTGGGCACGTTCTCGCCGAAGTAGACGATGTCGGGCTTGAGCACGCCGCCGCAGCCCTCGCAGCCGGCCACGCGGAACCCCTCGGTGGAGGCCAGGACCGCGTCGGCGTCGGGGGCGATCTCCACGTCGGGGACCCCGTCGGCGAAGTCGGGGTTGAGCGCGCTCAGGCGCTCGGCCAGGCTCTCGCGGGAGGTCACGGCCGAGCAGGCCAGGCAGATGACGCGGTCGTAGCGGCCGTGCAGGTCGATCACCCGCCTGCTGCCCGCCGCCCCGTGCAGGGTGTCCACGTTCTGGGTGATGACGCCGGACAGGGCGCCGCCCGCCTCCAGCGCGGCCAGCGCGCGGTGGCCGTCGTTGGGGCGGGTCCGGTGCACGTGGCGCCAGCCCACGTGGTTGCGGGCCCAGTAGTGGCGTCGGAAGGCGGCGTCGCCGACGAACTGCTGGTAGGTCATGGGCTTGCGCGGGGGTGAGTCCGGGCCGCGGTAGTCCGGTATACCCGAGTCCGTGGACAGGCCCGCGCCGGTCAGCGCGACCACCGGGCCCGGGCCGAGGACCCCGCGCATCCGGGCCGCCAGGGCCGCCGGGTCGTCGAGCGTGTTCCTCACGCCTTCGAGGGTACGCGGCGTCCCGGCGGGCCGCCGCCGTGCCACCGGGTTCCGGCCGGGCGGCCGTTCACACGAGGTCGTTGACCCCCTCGTACCGGCTCCGGCGTGCTCGGCCGACGATCTCGTACTCCAGGAGCAGCAGACCGTTCGGCGTGGCCTCGTGCTGCGTCAGACGCAGGTCGAGGGGCGTGCCGTCGTCCGTCAGCAGGCGCCGGCCGCTTCGTATGACGGTGGGCGCGACCACCAGGCGGAGCACGTCGACCAGGCCCGCCGACAACAGTGAGTCGCCGAGCCGGGCGCTGCCGTGGATCTGGAGCTCTCGTCCCGGCCGGGACCTGAGTTCGCCGACCGTCCGGACCGGGTCGCCTCTGAGGACGGTCGTGGGGTGCCAGGTCCCCTCGGTGAGCGTGTTGGTCACGACGTACTTCGGCAGGGTGTTCATCCGTTCGGTGAACGGGTCCTCCGGGTCGGTGATCCGCGGCCAGTCGCGTGCGAACGCCTCGTAGGTCCGGCGTCCGAGCAGCAGCCCGTCGGCGAGGTCGAGCCAGTCCGAGGCGCGCTGGACGAACGTCGCGTCCATGTGGGGGACGAGCCACCCGCCGCGCGTGAAACCGCCGCTGGTGTCCTCCTCCGGGGAGCCGGGGCCCTGGCTGCTTCCATCGAGTGTGACGAATTCGGTGAGGGCGATCCTCATGGCGAGACCGTGCTTTCGGCGAGAGCGGTCAGTTGGTCGGCGACCGAACCCCATCCCTCGAAGAAGCCCAGCCTCTCGTGACGGGCGCGGTCCCGCGGGTCGCCGTGCCGGACGAGGACCCGGTAGCGCGTGCCCTCCGGGTGCTCGCCCAGGGTGATAGCGGCGGTCATCGCGACAGGCGCGGGGGCCGCGGGACGCCATCCGCCGTCGATCGCGTTGGTGAACACGATCCGTTCGGGTTCGTCGACGACGAGGAAGCACGCGTCCGTGTGCGGCAGGAACCCGGCGCCGTCGTCGCTCAGCCGGGTCACGAAAGCCCCTCCGGGCCTCGGCTCCAGTCGGTCCACACGGCAGCGGGACGGCGCCGGGACCCACCAGCGGGCGAGCTGGGAGGGGTCGGTCCAGGCGCGCCACACGGTCTGGCGCGGGGCGCGGATGACCCGCTCCAGGGTGAGGTCGAGGTCGGGGTCGATGTCGGAGCCGGGGTTCACGGCCTGTCCTCCCGGGGGTCGGTGACGAACTGTTCGAGTCGGTCGGTGCGCCCCTCCCAGATCCTGTGCTGCTCGGAGAGCCAGTCACTGACGAGGTCGAGCCGCTCGCGGTCGAGTACGCAGGTGCGCACACGGCCGGTCTTGACCGTGCGGATGAGTCCGTTCGACTCGAGTTTGCGTACGTGCTTCATGAAGGAGGGGAGGGTTATCGGGAACTCGCGGGCGAGATCGCCGACGGTGGAGGGTCCGCGGCCGAGGCGCCGGACGACGGCGCGTCGGGTCGGGTCGGCGAGGGTGACGAGGACCCCGTCGAGTTCCGCCGAATACTGTGCCATATGGCTAAGTATGGCAGTCCGCGATGGTTAGCTCAAGGGCTAAGTGTCGGGGTGTGCGCACGACGTCTGGAAGCGCGTTTTCGCCGACGGGAGACCGACACGCCCGGCTTCGCGCGGGGCACCGGCTCCGGAGCGCCCTGGCGGAGGACGACGTCCTCGCCGCCTTCGAGCAGAGCCCCTTCCCGACCGGGGCGGCGGCGAGCTGCACCGGCACCGGCCCATGGGGCCCGTCCCACGGCTCGCGGGTCCTTCACGGTCCCGTCCGCGTCCAGTTGACCGGCACGCGGCCTCGGCCGGGCGCGTAGGGACCGCCCGGCCCGCCGGATGCCGGGGCCGCGAGGCGCGTTCCGGGGGCTTCGGGGACCTCCTTCCGGCCGGAGCCCGGCAGGGCCCTAGGACGGCACAGGGCCCGGCGGACACCCGCAGGTGCCCGCCGGGCCCGGACGAACGGCCGCCCCGCCGTCCCGGTGCCGGGATCAGGCCAGGCAGACCAGCAGGTCGCCGCCCTCCACCTTCTGCACCCGGTCGATCGCCACCCGCGTGACCGTCCCCGGCACGGGCGCGGTGATCGCGGCCTCCATCTTCATCGCCTCGATGGTGGCCACCGTCGCACCGGCCTCCACCGCGTCGCCCTCGGCGACAGTCAGGGTCACCGCGCCCGCGAAGGGCGCCGCGACCTGCCCTGGGTCGTTGCGGTCCGCCTTCTCGGCGGTCCGCACCTGTGAGGCCAGGGCCCGGTCGCGGATCTGGAGCGGGCGCAGTTGGTCGTTGAGCGTCGCCATCACCGTGCGCACGCCGCGCTCGTCGGCCTCGCCCACCGCCTCCAGTTGGATGAGCAGCCGCACGCCCGGAGACAGGTCCACCGCGTACTCCTCGCCCGCGCGCAGGCCGTAGAAGAAGTCCGCGCTGGAGAGCACGCTGGTGTCGCCGTAGGCCGCCCGGTGCTCCTCGAACTCCCGCGTCGGGCCGGGGAAGAGCAGCCGGTTGAGCGTGGCCCGCCGGTCCCCGGCCAGCCCCGCGCGGTCCTGCTCGCTCAGCTCCTGGGCGGGCCGCGCCTCGGAACGCCCCTGGAGCGCCCGCGTGCGGAAGGGCTCGGGCCACCCGCCGGGCGGGACGCCCAGCTCACCGCGCAGGAACCCCACCACCGAGTCCGGGACGTCGAAGCGCCCGGGGTCGGCCTCGAAGGCGGCCGGGGAGACCCCGGCGCCGACCAGGTGCAGCGCCAGGTCGCCCACGACCTTGGAGGAGGGGGTGACCTTCACCAGGTGCCCGAGCATCCGGTCGGCGGCGCCGTACATCGCCTCGACCTCCTCGAAGTGCTCGCCCAGCCCCAGCGCGACCGCCTGCGTGCGCAGGTTGGAGAGCTGCCCGCCCGGGATCTCGTGGTGGTACACCCGGCCGGTGGGGGAGGACAGCCCGGCCTCGAAGGGCGCGTAGACCCGGCGCACCGACTCCCAGTACGGCTCCAGCTCGTTCACGGCGTCCAGGCTCAGGCCCGTGGCGTGCTCGGAGTGGTCGAAGGCGGCCACGATCGCCGACAGCGACGGCTGCGAGGTGGTGCCCGCCATCGACGCCACCGCGCCGTCCACGGCGTCCGCCCCGGCGTTGACCGCCGCCAGGTAGGTGGCCAGCTGCCCGCCCGGGGTGTCGTGGGTGTGCACGTGCACCGGCAGGTCGAACTCGCTGCGCAGCGCCGTGACCAGCTTCGCCGCGGCCGGAGCGCGCAGCAGGCCGGCCATGTCCTTGATCGCGAGCACGTGCGCGCCCGCCTCCACGATCCGCTCGGCGAGCTTGAGGTAGTAGTCCAGCGTGTAGAGCTTCTCGCCGGGGTCGGACAGGTCCGAGGTGTAGCACAGCGCCACCTCGGCCACCGAGGTCCCGGTCGCGCGCACGGCCTCGATGGCCGGGCGCATCTGCTCGACGTCGTTGAGCGCGTCGAAGATCCGGAAGACGTCCACGCCCGTCTCGGCGGCCTCGCGCACGAACGCGTCGGTCACCTCGGTGGGGTAGGGGGTGTAGCCCACGGTGTTGCGCCCGCGCAGCAGCATCTGGAGGCAGATGTTGGGCACCGCCTCGCGCAGCGCCGCCAGCCGCTCCCAGGGGTCCTCGGCCAGGAAGCGCAGCGCCACGTCGTAGGTGGCGCCGCCCCAGCACTCCAGGGACAGCAGCTCGGGCAGGGTGTGCGCGACCGCGGGAGCCGCGGCCAGCAGGTCGCGGGTGCGCACCCGCGTGGCCAGCAGCGACTGGTGGGCGTCGCGGAAGGTGGTGTCGGTGACGCCCAGGTTGGGCGACTCGCGCAGCCACCGCGCGAACCCCTCCGGGCCCAGCTCGGCCAGGCGCTGGCGCGAACCCGGGGGCGGCGGCCCGGCGGGCTCGGGCAGCGGCGGCAGCTTGGTGGCGGGGTCCACCATCTGGGGGCGCTCCCCGTGCGGCTTGTTCACCGTGACGTCGGCCAGGTAGGTGAGCAGTCGCGTGCCGCGGTCTGCGGAGGGCCGCGCGGTCAGCAGGTGCGGGCGCTCCTCGATGAAGGATGTGGTGATCCGCCCCGCCTGGAAGTCGGGGTCGTCCAGCACTGCCTGGAGGAAGGGGATGTTGGTGGCGATGCTGCGGATGCGGAACTCGGCCACGGCCCGGCGCGCCCGGCTGACCGCGGTGGCCAGGTCGCGCCCCCGGCAGGTGAGCTTGACCAGCAGCGAGTCGAAGTGCGGGCTGATCTCGGTGCCCGCCGCGGAGGTGCCGCCGTCCAGGCGGATGCCCGAGCCGCCGGGGGAGCGGTAGGCGCTGATGGTCCCGGTGTCGGGGCGGAAGCCGTTGGCGGGGTCCTCGGTGGTGATGCGGCATTGGAGCGCCGCGCCGCGCACGTAGACGCCCTCCTGGGAGATGCCCAGGTCGGACAGGGTCTCGCCGGAGGCGATCCGCAGTTGGGACTGCACCAGGTCCACGTCGGTGATCTCCTCGGTCACCGTGTGCTCGACCTGGATGCGCGGGTTCATCTCGATGAAGACGTGGCTGCCGTCCGCGCCGACCAGGAACTCGACCGTGCCCGCGTTGCGGTAGCCGATCCTGCGGGCGAAGCGCACCGCGTCCGCGCAGATGCGGTCGCGCAGGTCCGGGTCGAGGTTGGGTGCGGGGGCCAGTTCGATGACCTTCTGGTGGCGCCGCTGGAGTGAGCAGTCGCGCTCGTAGAGGTGCACGACGCCGCCCTCGCCGTCGGCGAGGATCTGCACCTCGATGTGGCGGGGGTCGACCACGGCGCGCTCAAGGAACACGGTGGCGTCGCCGAAGGCGGCGGAGGCCTCGCGCATGGCCGCCTCCACCGCCTCGCGCAGCCTCTCGGGCTCCTGGACGCGGCGCATGCCCCGCCCGCCCCCTCCGGCCACGGCCTTGACGAAGAGCGGGAAGCCGATCCGCTCCGCGGCGGCCACCAGGGCCTCCACGTCGTCGGAGGGCTCGCTGGACTCCAGGACGGGCACGCCCGCCTCCCGGGCGGCGGCCACGGCGCTGGCCTTGTTGCCGGTCAGTTCCAGCACGTCGGCGGGCGGGCCCACGAAGGTGATCCCGGCGCGCTCGCACGCGCGGGCCAGCTCCGGGTTCTCCGACAGGAAGCCGTAGCCGGGGTAGACGGCGTCGGCCCCGGCCCTGCGGGCGGCGCCCACGATCTCGTCCACGGACAGGTAGGCGCGTACCGGGTGGCCGGGTTCGCCGATCTGGTAGGCCTCGTCGGCCTTGAGCCGGTGCAGGGAGCCGCGGTCCTCGTGGGGGAAGACGGCGACGGTGCGGGCGCCCAACTCGTAACCGGCGCGCAGCGCGCGGATGGCGATCTCGCCCCGGTTGGCCACGAGCACTTTGCGGAACATGGCGCACTCCTCCTGGTCGGTCAGGCGTGTTGCCGGGGCGCAAGAACCGGCATCGTCGCCGGGGGCCCGCGGCCGGGTGGAACACCCGTACGTTAGCCAGAGGAGGGTTCGGCGGGGCCCACCGGGGCCGTCCTTCGCGCCGAGTACCCCTTCCGGCGGGCTTTTCCGGACGTCGGCGTGTCGCGCGGTGCGGGGGCGCGACGGGCCCCGGCGGGTGTTTCGGGCTGTTCGCGTGGCGCGTGGGAACGGAGGGACGACGAACTCGGGTACCCGCCCGGACGAGTGGACGCGGCCCCCGCGCGCCCGCTCCCGACCGCCCGCCGGTGCGGCCGGTCCGCGTGCGCCGGCGGCCCCGGGCACGGTGCGCCCAGCCCGGGGGCGGGCTCGCGTCAGACCCGGGGCGCCCCGTCCTCCGGGGCGTCCCCGCCGTCGTTCGCGTCCGGGGACCGCGCCGGGTAGGTGACGGTGCGGTCGGCGTGCACGACGGCCCCCGGCGTGAGCCGGGCGGCGTCCACGCGGTGGGCGGCCGTGATGTGGAGGACCTCGTGGCCGCGGGCGAGCAGGTGGTCGGCGATGACGCGCCGGTGGCACCGCCACCAGACCGCCTCCGAGCACATCACGGCGGCGCGGTGGTCCGCGCCCGCCTCGCGCAACCGGGTGAGCCCCGATCCGAACCCGGCGGAAAGCGCGTAGTCGGCGTAGTTGTGGAAGCTGCGGTTGCGCCAGAACCCGTTGACCCCGGGGTCCACGCCCTTGGCGGCCGGACGCCGTCCACCGAGTTCCGCGACGCGCGAGTAGAGTACGCCGACATTCCGCAGGGCCCCGGAAAGGGTGTCCTCGTCGAACTGCGGGTTCCGGCGCGAACCGGGCAGTCTGCGTACGTCGACCACCACTTGCACGTCGTTTTCGCGCAGCAGTGCGGCGAACTCCTCGAACGTGCGGTCGGAGTGGCCGACGGTGAGGAACGGCGGCGCCATCGCGGTCAGCTCTCGCCGGATATCCGGGTCAGGGCCCCGTCCTTGTGCGCTGCGACGTGGTCGGTCCTGTCGCTCCTGATCTCGTACTGCGGCTCCTCCTCGGAGGCGCGGCGCGTACGGCCCCTGAACTCGAAGTCGCCGGTGTGGACCCTCGTGATCGTGCCGGACACCCGTCCGGCCTCGGAGTTCCAGCTCACATGGTCACCCACGTCGAAACGGCGTGTCATCGCGTGCACCCTCTCCCCCGGCCGTGGCGCAACGGCACCTGACGGGACGGGCCCTCGCCTACCCCGGGCGGCCCCGGGGTATGCGGGCGGGCCCCCGGCGCCCGTCGGCGTCGGCGCGCGCTCCGCGGCGTGGTCTTCCGGCCGGACCCCGGACCGGACCCAGGGAAACCCCGGGCTAGTGTTCCCGTCATACGGGGTCGGTGGCGCGTCCGCACCGCTTCCGGCCGTCCGGGCGCCCGCCGCCGCGACGGCCGGGCCCCGCGCTCCGCAGAGAGAGGCGGACCACCGTTGCGCGACACGGTACGAGTACCCCCGTGGCTGAGGACGACCCTGTGGGCGACGCGGTGGCTGATCGCGCTCGTGGTCCACTTCGCGGTCCTGGTGGCCCTGCTGATGGCGTGGGGGACGGTCTTCCCGCGCCTGCACTACGGGACCATGGTGCTGACCATGGGCTCCGGGTTCGTCTACGCGCCCTTCCACCTCCTGGCCCTGGTCGTACCGCTGTGCGCGGCGGGCGAGTACATGGCCGACACGCGCGGCGGCAACCGGGTGGGGTGGTCGCTGCTGCTGGCGGTGGTGCCGCTGCTCCTCGGGGCCACGGTCCTGTACCTCCTCGTGCCCCTGGTATGGGTGGTCTACGTCATGTACTTCGCTTCCGGGATGCTGTTCAGCGTGACGGCCGTCTACTCGGCTCTGCCCAACCGCTCCGGCCGGGACGCGAGGGAGCGGGCGCAGGCCGCCGACGCCCGCCAGGGAGCCGGGACGCCGTAGTCTGTCCGTTCCAGATGTCCGTATATCGGGCGCCCCGGGAGGGTCGGGCCTCCAGGCGGCCGGAAGCACAGCGAGGGGCCGGGTTCGTTGACGACCGGTGAGGACGCGCGGATCGGCGCGCTCGAACGCCACGTCCGGGAGTTCTGGCAGGGCCACGTCGTGGAGCCCGCCACCTGGGAGGAGGGGCCCATCCTCGACCGGGTCCCGGACTTCGCCACCTACCGGGTGGCGCCCCGGAACGCGGGCGAGGGCTGGACCTACGTGACTGTCGGCTCGTCCGTCCACGAGGCGGAGGGCGGTACAGAGTTCTTCCTCGTGTCGCCGACCGCGGAGCGGGAGCACGCCGAGACCCTGGCCATGGTCAGCCACCTGCACTCCTTCGAGGAGTACAGGCTGGGCGTCGGCTCGGTGATCGACGTGGGCCGTCCGTGGACGCGGGGCTCGCGCATGGACCACCTGCTGGTGAGCCTGCCCTACCCCTACGGGCCCGCGCTGGAGCGGGCACCCGCAGAGGCCGGGGGAGCGAGGTTCCTGTGGCTGCTCCCCGTCCACCGGAGCGAGGCCGCCTTCGTCGCGGCCGAGTCGCTCGACGCCTTCGAGGAGGTCCTGGAAGCGGAGGGCGTCAACGTGCTGGACGCAGACCGGGCCCCGCTGGTGTGAGCCGCCCCCGCCCGCCGGGGTCAGCCGCGCGGGTCGGCGATCCCGCCGACCGGGCCCTCCACGCGGTAGTCGTCCAGCGCGGTGACCACGTACGCGGAACCGGACTCCCCGCCCCCCGCCTCGGCCTCCGCGGCGTCCTCGGCGGTGTGGCCGGAGTCCTCCAGCGAGGTCCCGCCGGTCAGGCCCACGAGGTTGTCGGACGAGAGCACGTCGCAGTACTCCTCCGGGTCGCCCGAGGCCGCCCGCGCCGCCTCCTGCGCGTCCAGACGGTAGACGGCGTAGAAGCGCGCCTCCTCCACCCGCTCCCACTCCACCGAGGTGTGCTCGTCCGCGACCTCGGCGGTAACGTCGTCCACCGGACCGGCCAGGGACTCGCCCCCGCGGTCCCCTCCGGCCAGGGGCGGCAGGGCGGGGGCGCCGTAGTGCTCGTCGGCCAGGTGCGCGTAGGCCTCCTCGGCCACGCCCGTCAGGGACTTGAAGGAGAAGTAGACGTCGCCGTCGACCTCGGGGTGGCCGGAGGAGTAGTCCAGTTGGCGGCTCAGCGCGTCCTCGTCGGTCCAGTCGCGGTCACCGACCCGGTACGCGCCCTGGCCGATGTACAGGTCCACGTCCGTGCCCTCGACCTGCTCGGCCCACCACGGCAGCAGCTCCTCGTAGTCGGCGGCGTCGAAGCCCCGCTCCCAGTACAGCTGCGGGACGACGTAGTCGACCATCCCCTCCCGGATCCAGGCGCGGGTGTCGGCGTGCTGGGCCCCGTAGGACTCCAGGCCCGAGGTGTCGGACCCGGCGGGGTCGTTCTCGGCGTTGCGCCAGATGCCGAACGGGGAGACGCCGAAGCGCACCCGGGGCTTGGCCTCCTCGACGCGCTCGTGCACGCCGCTGACGAACTCGTTGACGTTGTCGCGCCGCCAGTCCTCGCGGTCCTCGAAGCCGTCGCCGTGCTCCTCCCACGTCCGGTCGTCGTCGAACTCCTCGCCGTCCTTGGGGTAGGGGTAGAAGAAGTCGTCGAAGTGCACGCCGTCGATGTCGTAGCGCTCCACCACGTCCACGATCACGCGGGTCACCCACTCCTGGACCTCGGGCCTGCCGGGGTCGAGGAAGCCCTCGCCGCCGTAGCGAACCAGCCAGTCGGGGTGCTCCCTGACCGGGTGGTCCCCGGCCAGCTCCTCGATGTCTGAGTCCATGCCGACCCGGTAGGGGTTGAACCAGGCGTGCAGCTCCAGGCCGCGCTCGTGCGCCCCGGCCACCGCGTACTCCAGGGGGTCGTAGCCGGGGTCGCCGCCCTGCTCGCCGGTGAGGTACTTCGACCACGGCTCCAGGTCCGACTCGTAGACCGCGTCGGCGGTGGGCCGCACGTGCAGGAACACGGTGTTCAGGCCGAGGTCCACCGCCTCGTCCAGGCGCTGGTCCATCTCCGTCTTCTGGTCCTCGGCGGGCAGGCCCGGTTCGGAGGGCCAGTCGATGTTGCCGACCGTGGTCAGCCACGCCCCGCGCATCTGCCGCTTGCCCTGGGCGGCCTCGCATCCGGCCGAGCCGGGGCCGGGGAAGGAACCGGAAGGGGAGTGGGCGGCGCCGACGATGGCGTATCCGGAGATCATGAGCCCCGACGCGGCGGCCGCGGCCACCCACCGGGAGCGCCAGCGCGGTGAGAGGCCGGCTCGTCGTTCAGGGGTCAAGGAAACTCCTCTGAGCTGCGTTGACATCCGTTTGAGTCACGTCGGGCATCAGAGTAGGCGAAGAAGTAACGTTTTGGAAAAAGTGAACGGGTTCAGTGGTTTGAATCTCATCTGCCCGGGAAAAGCAACCGCCCGCCATCCCAGGCGGCACACGCCTCAGGCGGGGGCGAGCGCGCCCGCCGGCAGGAGCACGGACACGAGGGCGACCACGGCCCCGACCGCCCGGTGAACCGCTCCTGGGCCTCGGGGCCCCGGGTCACCGCGAAGCTCGACATGCCGCCCATGCCTGGGTTCCACGGCAGGAGACACTAGTGACCAGGCCTGTCCGGGGCTGGAACGTCGCGTTCCCGTCCGGGAGCGTCCGCCCCGGCGCGGGTCGAGCGGTTCATGCCCCGGGCGGCGCCGTGGACTCGCGCACCACGAGCCCGGGAGGGGCGATCGCGGGCACGTCGGCCGGGGTACCGTCCAGCGCGGCCACGAGCGTCAGCGCGGCTGCCCGTCCGAGCCCCACCAGGTCGTGGCCGACCGTGGTCAGGCGCGGCTGCACGAGCGCGCCCAGGGGCAGGCCGTCGTGGCCGACGACGGACAGGTCCCGGGGCACCTCCAGCCCCCGCCTGCGCGCGGCGCTGATCCCGGCGATCGCCATCATGTCGTTGGCGAACAGGATCGCGGTGGGACGCTCCGCCGCCGACAGCGCCTCGTCGGTGGCCGCGGCCGCCCCCTCGGTGGTGAAGTCGGGGACCGTCAGCACGACGGCGGACAGCCCGTGCCGCCGCACCTGCTCCTCCACGATCCGGCGGCGGAACCCGGTGTGCACGCGGTCCTCGGGACCGCACACGTAGGCCACCCGCCGGTGCCCCAGCGAGGCAAGGTGCCGGACCGCCTCGACCAGACCCCGCTCCTGGTCGGGGGCGAGCACCGAGGCGACCGGGTCGTCGCGCCAGGGCATGCCGATCAGCACCGAGGGGAGCCCGAGCCGCCTCAGCAGATCGAACCGGGGGTCGCGGACCAGGCTCTCGGTGAGGATGACGCCGTCCACCCGGCGCTCCTCGGCCAGACGGCGGTAGGCGCGCCGTTCGGCGTCCTCCTCCTCGCCCACGATGTGCAGCAGCAGGCCGTAGTCCAATGGGGCGAGTTCGCGCTCGATGCCCGAGATCAGCACACCGAAGTGCGGGTCGTAGGACAGCAGGTCGGGGGAGCGGCGCGAGACCATGCCGATGGCCCGGGTGCGCGCCCCGCGCAGCGCCACGGCCGCGGCCGAGGGCGACCACTGGAGCTTGTCCACCGCGTCCAGGACCCGCCGCCGGGTGGGTTCGGCGATACGGCCCTTGTTGTTGACCACCTTCGACACGGCCGAGACCGACACCCCCGCCAGCGCGGCGACGTCGGAGATCGTGGGGCGGCCGGTGGATCCGCGGACGGCCGTCATGGCGTCCTCCGGCCGGACGGGGCGCCGGGGGTCTGCTCGCGCACCAGTGCCGCTCCCTTCGTTGTGGCGGGCCCGGGGCGCGGACAGGCTGCCAGTGGGTGTGTGTGGGGGCCTCCCGGAGCGCACCGGAGAGCCCTCGGGAAAACGATGAACCCGAACGTTTCGGCGGACCATACCTCATCGAAAGCGGTTTATCCAGGTCTCGACAGCCGCATGCGAAAACGATATACCTACGACGTCAGGCACAGCGCGGGGAGTCGGCGAAAGCGCGGCGCGACTCCGCCGGGCTCACCATGGCCCCGGGCCGCGGGGGCGCGCCACCGTCCGGCCGCCTCCGCGGACCGGTTACGCCGGGTACCGCGGTACACCCCCATCCACGAGGAAGCACCCATGAGGATCACCTCCGCCGACGTCATCGTGACGTGCCCGGGACGCAACTACGTCACCCTCAAGATCACCACCGAGGACGGGACCACCGGCCTCGGCGACGCCACCCTGAACGGCCGCGAACTCTCCGTCGCCTCCTACCTGCGCGACCACGTCTGCCCGCTGCTCGTGGGCCGCGACTCCGGCCGTATCAACGACGTCTGGCAGTACCTGTACCGCGGCGCCTACTGGCGGCGCGGCCCCGTCACCATGACCGCGATCGCCGCCGTGGACTGCGCCCTGTGGGACATCCTCGGCAAGCAGGTCGGCAAGCCCGTCCACCGCCTGATCGGCGGTGCCGCGCGCGACGGGGTCATGGTCTACGGACACGCCAGCGGCCGGTCCGTGGACGACCTCCTGGACTCGGTCGGCGGCTTCCTGGACCAGGGGTACCGGGCGGTGCGCGTCCAGGCCGCCGTCCCGGGCCTGGAGAGCACCTACGGGCTGCACCACCCCGGCACCGGCCACACCTACGAGCCCGCCGACGCGGCGGTGCCCACCGACAACGTCTGGCACACTCCCGCCTACCTGGACTTCGCGCCCGAGATGATGAAGGCGGTCCGGGAGAGGTTCGGCTACGGCTTCCACCTGCTGCACGACGTGCACCACCGGCTCTCCCCGCTGGAGGCCGCGCAGTTGGGCAGGTCGCTGGAGCCCTACCGCATGTTCTGGATCGAGGACCCCACCCCGGCCGAGGACCAGGAGGCGTTCCGCACGATCCGCCAGCACACCACGACCCCGCTGGCGGTGGGAGAGGTATTCAACACGATCTGGGACTGCCAGCACCTGATCACCGAGCGGCTCATCGACTACATCCGCATGTCGGTCTCGCACAGCGGGGGCATCACGCACCTGCGCCGGATCTTCGACCTGGCCGACCTGTACGGGGTGCGCACCGGCTCGCACGGCGCGGGCGACCTGTCGCCGGTGTCGTTCGCCGCGGCCCTGCACCTGGACCTGACAGTGCCCAACTTCGGCATCCAGGAGTACATGGGGCACCTGGAGCCCGCCAGCGAGGTGTTCCGGACCTCCTACACCTTCGCGGACGGCTACATGCACCCGGGCGACGCCCCGGGGCTGGGGGTGGAGATCGACGAGGAGGCCGCGGCCCGCTACCCCTACGAGGCCCGGTACCTGCCGGTCAACCGCAGGCTCGACGGCTCGATGCACGACTGGTGAGGCGCGGAGGCGCCGCGCCTCACCCGGCCCGCGGTGCGCTCTGCCCGACCGGAGCGTTCCGGCACCGGGCCGCACACCGGGGCGGGCGCGCGGGGGACGCGCGCCCGCCCGCTCCGGAGGAGGCGGCTAGGACGCCACGCCGCTGAGCTCGTTGGGCTCGGCGTCCAGGGTCACCGAGGCGGTGACCTCACCGGACTCCAGGTCCAGTGCGTGGACCTGCTTCGCGGCGGGGTCGCTCACGTAGGCGGTGGCGCCGCGCACGAACAGGGCCGGACGGGGCTGCTGCCACTCCAGCGGCTCCCGCCACTCGTCCATGACCTCGATGCCGTCCACGACCTCGCCCGACTCGGGGTCGATCACGTGCAGGCTGCCGTCGGTTCCCAGGACCAGGGCCTCCCCCTCGGGGCCGCGGCCCAGGGAGCGGAAGGTGTAGCTGGAGGGCAGGTCGACCAGGGTCAGTTCCCCGGCGGCGGTGTCCACGAGCGCGACCCGCTCGGGGCGCTCCAGTTCGGCGTCGGGGTCGGTCTTGTAGTCGCCCAGCACGATCGGCGACTCCTCGCTCCCGGCCTGGTTGCCGATGCGCCCGTACCCGTCGGGGCTGTCCACCTTGGTGAACTCGCCGTCCTGGTAGACCAGGACGCCGTCCTCGCAACCGATGACGACGGCCTCGCCCTCTGCCGTGGTCTCGCCGTGCACGCCCGGGCACTCCTCGCTTCGGGCGACCTCCTCGCCGGAGGCGTCCAGGACGACGGCGCCGACCCGCTCCTCCTCGTCGCCCAGGGTCAGCAGCGTCTCGCCGCTGGCCAGCTCCACGGCCACGCCGTGGTGGGCCTCCTCCGCGCTGCTCACATCGGTCTCGGGCAGACCGTCGCCGAGGGAGTCGGTGTCGAAGGCGGTGATCTCGCCGCTGCCGTCGGCGAACAGGACGGTCCTGCCCGCGTGCCGGACGACGTGCCCGGGGGTGTCGGCGGGGAAGAGGGTGTCGGTCAGCTCCGCGCCGGCCGCGTCCAGGACCTGGAAGCCCTCCGAGGTGGAGACCAGCACGTGCCGGTCGTCGCCCGCCGGGTTGATCCGGTTGAACCCCTCCAGGGCGATGTCCTGGACGACCTCCAGCGTCTGGCCGTCCAGGACGTACAGGCCGCCGTCGTAGGTGGTGACGACCGGGTTCTCCACCACGGTCCGCGCGGCGGACTGCTCCTCGCCGCCCTCCTCCTGGCCGGTGTCCTCTCCGGTGCCGCAGGCGGTCAGCAGCAGGCCTGCGGACAGCAGCACGGGCAGCGCCGCCCGTGCCGGGAACCGCGTCGTCGCGTCGTTCGTCGGGGTGCTCACGTTTCTCTCTTTCGGGGTGGAAGGGTCCGCTGCGGTCGGGGGGAGGGGCCGCCGCGGTCGTGCCGGGGCTGTGGCCCGGTCACTCGCCACGCAGTCCGGTGGCGATGGCCTCGGTGTTGGAGCGCATCATCTCCAGGTAGGTGGCCGCGCCCCCGCCCTCCTCGCTCAGCGACTCGGAGAAGAGGGGGACGACCTCGATGTGCACGCCCGCCTCCTCCGCCATGGCCGTGGCCAGGCGGTCGGGCTGGGAGGAGTCGGCGAAGACGGCCTCGACACCCGCCGCGCTCACGGCGTCGGCCAGGGACTTGAGGTCGGAGCTGCTGGGCGAGGCCAGGGTCGTGCCGCTGGGGATCACGGCGCCCACGACCTCGAACCCGTAGCGTTCGGCGAGGTAGCCGAACACGTGGTGGTTGGTCACCAGGTTTCGGTCCTCCTCCGGGATCGCGGCGAACTCCTCGGCCATCCACGCGTCCAGCTCCTCCAGCTGTGCGGTGTAGGCCTCGGCGTTGGCGCGCACGGCCTCGGCGTCCACGCCGTCCACCTCGGCGACCACGTGTTCGGCGATCAGCTCGACGGCCCGGACGACCCGCCGCGGATCGGTCCAGAAGTGCGGGTCGGGCTCGCCCCCGTCCTCGTTGTCCGCGGCGTCCCCGCCGGGGGAGAAGTCCAGGGGGTCGACCTGTGCGCCGACCTCCAGGGCGGGTATCCCGGCCTCCTCGGCGGCGGCGACGTTGCGCAGCACGCCCTCCTCCAGGCCGAGCCCGTTGCAGACCACGAGCGCCGCGTTCTCCACGAGCGCGGCCTCGCGCGCGGAGACGCCGAAGGAGTGCGGGTCGGCGTTGGGCTTCATCAGGACGGTGACCTCGGCCTCCCCGCCCACGACCTCCCGCGTGAGGTCGCCCAGGATGTTGGTGGTCACCACGATCCCCTCGCCCCCGCTCTCCGAAGTGGAGCAGGAGGCAGTGCCGATGAGGGCGGCCCCGGCCAGGGCGGCGGCGGTCGCGGCGCGCGTGAGCGCCTTAGGAGTCGTCACGGCGGTCACCATCCCGTCTCGACCATGAGGTGCGGCGCGATGCCCGGGTCGAGGGTGCGCGCCACGCGCAGGTCGTCGTTGTAGTCGATCTCGTGCACCACTCCGCGCCCGGTGTCGTTGACGTAGGCGCGGCTGGTGTCCGCGCGGATGACGGGGGCGTGCGCGGTGTCGGTGCCGTCGAGCAGGTCGGCGGAGGCCAGTTCCCCACCCGAGGCCGGGTCCAGGGAGTGCAGGGTCCCGTCGCCGGTCAGCGCGAGGACGGGGGCGCCCTCGCCGACGGCCGTCGCGGTCACGGCGCCCTCCAGCTCCAGCGCGGTCCACCCCGGTTCGGCCAGGTCCAGGACCCACAGGTCGCCGCCGGTCGAGACCGAGGCCAGGGTCGCCGAACCGGGGCGGTGCCCGAACTCCTCGACCCGCTCCTCCGAGCCCTCGGGGTAGGCGACGATCTCGCCGGAGAGCTCCCCGTCCTCATCGGTGACGTGCAGGGCGCCCTCGGCGCAGCCGATGACCGCGCCGCGCCGGGTGAGGGCCTGGCCGAGGGGGTCTGTGCAGGCGGCGTCGAGCGTGGCGACGGGGGAGCCGTCCCGGTCGAGCACCTCGACCGCGCCCCCGGAGCCGCCCCCGGCCACCAGGAGGTGTTCGGCGAAGGGCAGGACCACCGAGGCGCCGTCGGGCGGGGCCGCGGCCTCCTCGACCGACCCCTCCTCCAGAGCGGCCCGGTCGAGCACGGCGGCGCCGTCCGTGGCGGTCAGCGCGGTCAGGGCCGTGTCGGAGGCGACCCGGCCCGCGGCCAGGCCCTCCACCGCGCCCGCCAGCCCGACGCCGGTCCGGTAGTAGTGCTTGTGGTCCCCGTGGTCGACGGTCCACGCGCCGCTGTCCACCACGGTGGTCATCCGGTGGTCGGATGAGTACAGGTACGCGAAGCGGCCGTCCCCGGCGATGCCGTCGAGGCCCTCCACGGGGTCGAGTTCCGTCGTCTCCTCGGTGATCAGGTCGAGCACCCGGACGTCTCCGCTGCCGGGGTCGGCGACCACGAGGCGGGACTGGGGCTCGGCCGCCTCCTCCGCGCCCTCGACGTAGCCGTGCGGGACCTCCTCCTCCAGCTGCTCCGCGCCGTCCCGCGCGGCGCCGCAGCCGGTCAGCAGGACGAGGGCGGACAGCCCGGCCGCGCCCGCGGGAGCGCACGGCCGCCGCGAGCGCGGAGGCGAAGAAGAACGCGGTGGCCGTCGCGGCGATCGTGGCCCCGGCAGCCGTCTCCCAGTGCCAGGAGGCGAGCAGTCCGAGGAAGGTCGCGGCGCTGCCCAGCACGGCCGCGCCGAGCATGATCGCGGGCACGCTGCGCGCCCACAGGGCCGCGGCCGCCGGAGGCGCGATGAGCAGCCCGAACACCAGCAGCGTGCCGACCACGTGGAACGAGGCGACCACGGCCAGGGTGACCAGGCCGAGCAGGACGCCGTGGGCGGCCCGGGGTGCCAGCCCCAGGGTGGCGGCCTTGCGCGGGTCGAAGGCCAGGGCGAGGAACGCCCGGTGCCCCGCGACGGCGACGACCAGGGCAGCGGCCAGCGCCAGGCCCAGGTGGACCAGGTCCTGTTCGCGCACCGCCAGGACGTCCCCGAACAGGAAGCCCGTGAGGTCGACCGCGAAGGAGGACGAGTGCGAGACCAGGATCACGCCGAGTGAGAGCATCCCGACGAAGAGCAGCCCGATGCTCGTGTCCTGGGACAGCCGGGACGAGCGGCCCAGCGCGGTGACGCCCGCGGCCATCGCCCCGGCTGCCAGGGCCGCGCCCAGCATGAGGTTCTGGCCCAGCAGGGACGCCAGGGCCACCCCGGGCAGCATCCCGTGCGACATCGCGTCGCCGAGGAAGGCCATGCCGCGCAGCACCACCCAGGTCCCGGCTACGGCGCAGATGAGGGAGACCAGGATGCCTCCCCACAGCGCACGCTGCACGAACACGACCCCGAACGGGTCGAACAGAGCTTCCATAGTGGGACACTGTATAACGATAACCATTGTCATTTGCACATCGGGGTGAGCGTGAGGAACGGGATGAACCGTCTGGAACTGGACGGCGTGTACGCCGGATACGGGCGCGAGGACGTCCTGCGGGGCGTCGACGCGGCGGTCCCTGAGGGCGCGGTCACGGCGCTCGTGGGGCCCAACGGGTCGGGCAAGTCCACACTGCTCGGCCTCATGGCGGGCACGGTCGCGGTCCGCCGGGGCGGGGTCCGGGCCCCGCGTCCGGGCCGCCCCGCCTTCGTGGTCCAGCGCAGCGCCGTCCCCGACGCCCTGCCGGTCACCGTGCGCGGGGCCGTCGCGATGGGGCGGTGGGCCCACCGGGGGTTCTGGCGGCCGCTGACCCGGCGCGACCGCGCCGTGGTCGCGGAGTGCCTGGAGCGCCTGGACGTCGCCGACCTGGCCGACCGCCGCCTGGGGGAGTTGTCGGGCGGTCAGCGTCAGCGGGTGCTCATCGCCCAGGGTCTGGCGCAGGAGGCGGACCTGCTGCTGCTGGACGAGCCCTCGGCCGGGCTGGACCACCGTGCGCGCGAGTACGTGCGCCGCGTCCTGGAGCGGGCCCGCGCCGACGGGGTCACCGTCGTGCACGCCACCCACTCCCCCGACGAGGCCTTCGACGCCGACCACTGCCTGGTGCTCGCGGGCGGGCGGATCGCTGCCTCGGGGCCGCCGGAGGAGGCCGCGCGGGCCTGGGAGGGGGCGCGGAGCGCCGGATTCCGTTGAGACTCAAGGCCGAGGCCATGACCGCCTCGGCCGAAGGCGCCACCCGCGCGCCGGGCGTCGATGTGCGTCGGAAGGCGGGGTCGAACCGGGCGCTCCCGGCCAAGGGGTGGTCGGAATCCTCCTCGTTCACCGGGGAGGGGAAGCCGACACCCCCCGGGGTCCGCCCTTCGTCTTCGCGGTGAGCGCGCTCTTCGCCGCCGCGGCCGTCGCCGTGGTCCCGGTGGCGCGGAGGTGTCGAGAGAAATGGGGTGTTTGGCCGGTTTGCGGCCACTGAGGGCTTGATCATGACGCCTTCATCACATAAGTTCGCTTCCGGCGCAGACGTTCGACATTCGCGTGATCACTCTCCGTGATGGGACTGCTCTCGACAGGGTGGAACACCCCGCCCAGCCCGGTTCCCGGCAACCCCGGGAGGATCCCGGACCGGCAGGAGCGGCCCCGGCGTCGGCGCACCCACCGCGACAAGCAGAACACGAAGCGGGATCCATGACGCGCACCAGTCCCCTGACCTCGTTCCTCGACTACGAGAGGAGCATCGCGCCACCCGGCTACAGCCGGTGGCTCATCCCGCCCGCGGCCCTGGCGGTACACCTGTCCATCGGCCAGGTGTACGCGTTCAGCGTCTTCCGCAACCCGCTGGTCGAGCGGTTCGACACCTCGCTGACCGCGATCGGGATCATCTTCAGCACCGCCATCGTCATGCTCGGCCTGTCGGCCGCGTTCGGCGGCAAGTGGGTGGAGCGCAACGGCCCGCGCAAGGCGATGTTCGCCTCCGGCCTGTTCTGGTCCGGCGGGTTCGCGGTAGCCGCGCTCGGCGTGGCGACCGGACAGCTCTGGCTGGTCTACCTCGGCTACGGCGTCCTCGGCGGTCTCGGCCTGGGCATCGGCTACATCTCGCCGGTCTCCACCCTCATCAAGTGGTTCCCCGACCGCCCCGGTCTGGCCACGGGCATCGCGATCATGGGCTTCGGCGGCGGCGCGCTCATCGCCTCGCCGCTGTCCTCCGAACTCCTGCGGCGCTACGCCGACACCCCCGCGGACGCCGTCGCCCCCGCGTTCCTCACCCTGGGCGCTGTCTACTTCGTGATCATGATGCTGGGCGCCTTCACCGCGCGCGTCCCGCCGCGGGGCTGGCGGCCCCGCGCAGCCGCGGCCGAGGAGCCCGGGGACGCCTCCGCCGTCGCGTCCCCCGCCCTGGAGGGGGTGTCGGTGGAGACCGCCGTGCGCACCCCGCAGTTCTGGCTCCTGTGGACCGTGCTCTTCTGCAACGTCACCGCCGGCATCGGAATCCTGGAGCAGGCCTCGCCCATGGTGCAGGAGTTCTTCACCGGGGTCGGCCCGGCCGAGGCGGCGGGCTACGTCGGCTTCCTCTCCCTGTGCAACATGCTCGGGCGGCTCGTGTGGTCCTCGGCCTCCGACGCGATCGGCCGCAAGCGCGTCTACATCGGTTACCTCGGCCTGGGCGGGCTCCTCTACCTGCTGATCGCCATCGCCGGAACCAGCTCGATCGTGCTGTTCGTGGCGCTGACCGGCGTCATCCTGTCCTTCTACGGCGGCGGCTTCTCCACGGTGCCCGCCTACCTGAAGGACCTGTTCGGCACCTTCAACGTGGGCGCCATCCACGGCAGGCTCCTCACCGCCTGGTCGCTGGCCGGGGTCGCCGGACCGATGATCGTCAACGTCATCGCCGACGCGCAGTTGGCCGCCGGACACGACGGGGCCGAGCTCTACGGGCTCTCCCTCTACGTCATGGTCGGCGTCATGGCCGTGGGCTTCCTCGCGAACACGCTGGTCCGGCCGCTGCCCGAGCGGGTCCACCAGCGCGACCGGGAACGCGTCGCAGGGCGCAGCTGAGCCCGAAACCTGGGCGGGGCCGCGACGGGTGCCGCCGCCGCAACCCAACACACGCCTCACCGGTCACCGAGGAAGGGCCACACATGTCAGGCAACCGGAGCACCAACGCCTCCACCGTCACCGCGATCCTGCTGTGGGTCATCGTGCTCGCCGCCCTGGCCTACGGGGTGGCGCAGACCGCGGTGGACGCCGCGGCTCTCTTCGCCTCCTGAGGGGCGGCTCCGTCCGAGCCCGCCGGGCGGGACGCCGCCGCGTCGGCCGCCCACAGCTCCCTCCCGGGGGAGCCCGTGGGCAGCCGACGTTTCGCACGCGTCCCCCCGGGCGTCGGCGTCCCGCCCGCGTCAGGCCCCGCCCCGGCTCTCGCCCTTGGCCCAGGCGGTGACCAGCCTCTGGGCGTCGGGGCGGCGCGGCATGGCCACGATGAGCAGGTCGTTCTCACGGACCCGGGTGTGCGCGGAGGGCACCAGCGCCCGCTTGCCCCGCACGATCGTGGTGACCAGGCCGTGCGGCGGTTCCAGCTCCCCGAGCAGCCTGCCCACGATGTACAGCCCCGGCGCCGCGCGCACCTCGATCAGCTCGGTGCCCAGGTCGCTGATGGGCACGTCCGCCACCACGGGTTCGAGCGAGTGCCCGCCCCGGGTCAGCCCCAGCAGGCCCGCGGCGGCGCGGATGCTGGTGCCCTGCACCGCCGCGGAGACCAGCACGACGAAGAAGACGATGTCGAAGATCAGCGCGCCGTCGGGATACCCGGCCACGAACGGGAACGTGGCCAGCACGATCGGCACGGCGCCGCGCAGCCCCACCCAGCTCACGAAGACGATCTCCCGCCACGTGTAGCCGAACCACACCAGGCACAGCGCCACCGTCGCCGGACGGGCCGCCAGCACCAGGACCGCGCTGACGGCCAGCCCCGGGAGCGCCACCTCCGGCAGGTCGGAGGGGAAGACCAGCATCCCCAGCAGCAGGAACAGCCCCACCTCGGCGGTGCTGGACAGGCCCTCGTGGAAGGTCCGGATGCCCCGCCGGTGCAGGGGCGCGCGGGCGCCCACGACCAGCCCCGTGACGTAGACCGCCAGGAAGCCCGAGGCGCCCGCCAGCGCCGCGGCGCCGTAGGAGACCCCGGCCACGCCCAGCGCCAGCACCGGGTAGACCCCCGCCGGTCCCAGGTTGACGCGGGTCAGCAGCCAGCTTCCGGCCAGTCCCGCCGAGGCGCCCACGACCAGGCCCCCGACCAGCTGCATGAGGGCGAACAGCGCCCACTCGGCCGGGGACGGCGTGTCCTGCCAGGTGGCGATGAGGCCGATGGTGAGCAGGACGGCGATCGGGTCGTTGGCGCCGGACTCCACCTCCAGCAGGGACGCGACCTTGCGGGGCAGCGGGGCCCTTCGTAGCATGGCGAACACCGCTGCGGCGTCGGTGGAGGCCACGACCGCGCCGATGAGCAGGGCGGTCAGGGGGCGCACGTCCAGCAGCAGGTACGTGCCTGCCGCCACGATCAGCGCCGTGCCCGCCACGGCCGCGGTGGCCAGCGCGAACCCGGGGGCTGCGGCGCGCCTCAGGTCTCCGGGCTTGGTTGTCAGGCCGCCCTCGAAGAGGATGAGGATCAGCCCGACGGATCCTCCGATCTGGGCGACCTCGGGGTTGTCCAGCCGGATCAGCCCGAGCCCGTCGTCGGCGATGAGCATGCCCAGCGCCAGGAACAGCAGCAGGCCGGGCAGCCGGACGCGGTTGGCGAAGCCCGAGGCCAGGATCGCCGCCACCAGCAGGAGTCCGGCAGTCAGGATCCACCCGTCGGCGGGCAGGTGTACTGTCATCGTCCCCCGTCGTCGGCTCTGGGACGCGGTGGAGGGGGAGTGCCGATGGCCGCCGGTGGTGAGGACGGCACCGCACGGGCCCCCGCCCGCGCCATCACCCGGTTCCTGGTGCCCCTGGACGGCACCGCCGGTGCGGCGGCCGCCCTCGGCCCGGCGCTGCGCGCCGCCCGCGTCCTGCGGGTCCCCCTGGAACTGCTGACCGTGCGCGACCGCGTGAACCGCGCCTGGGTCGAGGACGTCGACGCCGTCGCGGCGGGCCTGGACTACGACCGCGTCGAGGTCTCCATGGTCGGCTCCGGCTGGCCGGGGGACGTGATCGTCGACGCGGTCGCCGAGCAGCCCGGAACGGTCGTGTGCATGGCCACCCACGACCGCGACCGGTTCTCACGCCTGGTGGCGGGCAGCGTCACCGGACACGTGCTGCGCCAAGCCGACGCCCCGGTGCTCATGATAGGTCCCGGGTACCTGCGTGACGGGGGAGGCGGGGCCGACGGCCGCGCCCTCGTGTGCCTGGACGGCGGTCCCCGCGACGCCGACGCCCTCGCCCTGGGACGGGGGTGGGCCCGCCAGCTCGGACTGGAGGTGGAACTGGTGCACGTGGCCCCGCCCGGCGGAACGGCGGCGGCCGAGGCGCGGCTGTCGGGGGCCGCGCGGAGGCTGGAGGCCGAGGGACTGGCGGTGCGCACGACCGCGCTGACCGGTGCCGACCCCGCGGGCGGCGTCACCGGGCTGCTCCACCGCCGCCCCGGCGCCCTGGCTGTGCTCGCCAGCCGCGCCCGAGTGGGGCTCCCCAAGCTCGTCCTGGGCAGCGTCAGTTCGCGGATCCTCGCGGCCAGCCCCCGCCCCGTCCTCCTCACGCGCTCGTCCTGAGGCCGCGCTCCCCGACGCGCTGACCGGGAACGCCGCCCGCGCGGCGCGGGCTCCGGCGTCCCCGCGCGACCGGTGCGTCAGTCGGCGGCCAGGGTCTGGCGGTAGTGCGCGATGAGCGCCTCGTCGGGACCGGCCTGCGCCGGTTCCGCGCGTCCGTCCAGCGCGGCGGCGAGCGTGCGCAGGCACACGTCCCATCCGGCCGCGGTGTTGGCCGTCCACGCCGGGTCGGCGACGGTGTTGGACAGGCGCAGCACGCACCCGCCGCCGTCCTCCTCCAGGGTCCAGCGAAGGTCCTCGCCGCCCCAGTGGAAGGCCAGGACGTGCGGTGGCGCGAACTCGGTGATCGGCGCGGTCTCCGGTTCCTCTCCGGGGAAGGTGAGCGTGAGCGCGCCGCCCTCGCGCGCGTCGATCGCCACCCGGCAGGGGAACCACCGGCTGAGCGCCTCGTCGGTGGTCAGCGCGGCCCAGACCGTCGGCAGCGGGTGCGGGTAGCGTCGGGTGAATCGCAGTACGGGAGCGCCGGACGTGCTCGTCCCGACGCGGACCTCGGTGCTCATGGTTGCCGCCCCTCCTGCGGGTGTGTGGAGTCCAGGTACTCGCCCAGTCCGTCCAGCCGCTCCGTCCAGAACGCCCGGTAGGGGCTCAGCCAGTCGTCCAGGTCGCGCAGCGCCTCGGCCCGCAGGCGGTAGCGCCGCCCCTGACGCTCGGCGGTCTCGGAGACCAGCCCGGCGGTGCGCAGCACGCGCAGGTGCTTGGAGACGTTGGGCTGGCTCATCTCCAGCCCGGCGACCAGGTCCTTGACGAGCAGGCCCCCGCTGCGGCGCAGCGCGTCCAGGATGCGGCGCCTGCTGGGCTCGGCCAGGACGGCGAACAGATCGGGCATACACTGAGTATGCCTACTCGGTTATATAACCTTCAAGACATAAAAGGTGAGATGCGTGTTCCGCGTGGCGGCGGACGCCCGGGGCCGCCGCCCGCTCCCCGGAGGTGCGGTCTCCGGTGAGCGGGCGGGTCCGCCCTTGCGGGGCGCCCTCAGCGCAGGGCGCCGACCCCGGAGTCCGTCGCCAGATCCGCGTACCCGGCCGTCCAGCCCTCCGCCCCCAGCCGCCTCAGCAGCGGCCCGGCGGTGGTGGCCGGCGCCGCGAACTCCGCCGTCAGGGTGTCGTGGCCCCAGGAGGCGGACACGTCGTCGGCGGTGACGCCGGACTCGTCCAGCACCGCCAGCAGCCGTGCCAGCTCGCCGGGGGCCTCCTCCACCGCCACCCGCAGACGAGCCCCGCCCGGCGGCTGTTCCCGGAGCAGCCCCAGACCCTGGGAGCCCCGGTCCAGCAGGTCGCGCACCCGGTCCGACTCCCGTGCGCCCTGCCCCGGACCGGAGCGGGAGAGCGCGTCCAGGGAGGCCAGCACC
The DNA here is from genome assembly GCF_001029525.1 of Nocardiopsis sp. RV163. NCBI lineage: Bacteria > Bacillati > Actinomycetota > Actinomycetes > Streptosporangiales > Nocardiopsidaceae > Nocardiopsis > Nocardiopsis sp. RV163. The sequence goes on from NZ_LEKI01000038.1 coordinate 35,886, forward strand.
AGTGACAGGTCCTCGTGCAGGTCGCGCAGCACCCCGACCAGCGGACCGGAGTTGGCGCGCAGGATGTCGGTCCACAGCCGGGGGTCGCCGCCCGCGACGCGGGTGGTGTCGCGTAGCCCCTGCCCGGCCAGGCGGAAGGCCTCCTCGGCCCCGCCGCGCAACCGCGCCGCCATCAGACTCGCCACCACGTGCGGTGCGTGCGAGGTCAGCGCCACCACGTCGTCGTGGGCCTGGCTGTCCATCATCACCGGGACCGCGCCGCACAGGCAGATCATCTCCAGCGCCCGGTTGAGCACCGGCCGCGCGGTGGCCGCCGTCGGTGTGAGTACCCAGGTACGGCCCTCGAACAGGTCGGAGCGGGCAGCCAGGGGACCCGCCCGCTCCCGTCCGGCCAGGGGGTGGCCGCCGATGAACGCCGCCGGGTCCGCGATGGCGCTCAGCACGTCCCGGCCGGGCGCGGACTTAACGCTGGCCACGTCCGTGTAGGCCCGGGCCAGACCGCGCAACTGCTGCTCTGCCAGGACGGCGCCGACCATGCTGGGCGGCACCGCGATCACGGCCAGGTCCGCCGCCTCTGCCGGGGCGCCTACCGTTCCGGCGCCCAGCGCTGCGGCGGTGCGGGCCGCGGCGGGGTCCCGGTCCATCAGGTGGACGGCGACCCCGTGCCGTCCCGCGGCCAGCGCCACGGACGTTCCGATGAGCCCCGTGCCGACCACCGCCATGGTGCGGATCACGGCGCACCGCCCTCCAGGTCCTCGCGCAGGCACGCGGCTCCGCCCAGGTAGACGTGCTGGACGTCCGCGCGGGCCAGGCCGCTGCGCGCGTGCACCATCAGGCGCACCGTCCGGGGCAACGCCCCGGACACGTCCAGCTCCCGCGCGCACATCAGGGGCACGTCCAGCAGTCCCAGCTCGCGCGCCGCCTCCGCAGGGAAGGCGCTCACCAGGTCCGAGGTGGAGGTGAACAGGATGCTCACCAGGTCCTCGCCGCCGATGCCGTTGGCGTCCAGGACCTTGGTGAGCAGCTCGCGGACCCCGGCGAGCAGGTGCTCCCTCTCGTCGCGGTCCAGTTGCACCGCTCCGCGTACCGCGCACACGTTCATCGGAGCGCCTCCCCGGCCCGGCGGCCCTCTCCCAGGACCTCGGCGACCAGGAAGGCCAGGTCCAGGGACTGGCTGCGGTTCAGGCGCGGGTCGCAGGCGGTCTCGTACCGGCGCCGCAGGTCGTCCACGCCGATGCGGCTCCCGCCGCCCACGCACTCGGTCACGTCGTCGCCGGTCAGCTCCACGTGGATGCCGCCGGGGTGGGTGCCCAGGGCCTGGTGGACCTCGAAGAAGCCCCGCACCTCGTCCAGGACGTCGTCGAAGCGCCGGGTCTTGTGCCCGCTGCCGGCGGTGAAGGTGTTGCCGTGCATGGGGTCGCACACCCACGCGACCCGCGCGCCGGACGCCGTGACCTTCTCCACCAGCGCGGGCAGCCGGTCGCGGACGCGTCCTGCGCCCATCCTCGTGATGAGGGTCAGCCGTCCGGGCTCGCGTTCGGGATCGAGCCTGTCCACCAGCGCCAGCACCTCGTCCGGTTCGGCGCCGGGGCCGAGCTTGACCCCGACCGGGTTGCGTATGCGCGAGGCGAACTCCACGTGCGCCCCGTCCAGCCGCCGTGTGCGCTCGCCGATCCAGACCATGTGCCCGGACACCGCGTAGAGTCCGCCGGTACGCGAGTCCACACGGGTCAGCGCCGCCTCGTAGTCCAGCAGCAGGGCCTCGTGGGACGAGTAGAACTCGGTCGTGCGCACGGCCTCGGCGTCGGTGACCCCGCACGCCCGCATGAACGCCAGCGCGTTGTCGATCTCGCGGGCCAGGTGCTCGTAGCGCCGTCCGGCGGGGGAGTCGCGCACGAAGTCGCGGTTCCAGGCGTGCACCTGGGACAGGTCGGCGTAGCCGCCGGTGGTGAAGGCGCGCACCAGGTTCAGGGTCGCCGCGGAGGCGTGGTAGGTGCGCTTGAGCCGCTCGGGGTCGGGGCGCCTGTCCTCGGCGGTGAACGCGCGTCCGTTGACGGCGTCGCCGCGGTAGGAGGGCAGGCTCACCCCGTCACGGGTCTCGGTGGGGCTGGAACGCGGCTTGCCGTACTGCCCGGCGATGCGGCCCACCTTCACCACGGGGACGGAGCCCGCGTAGGTGAGCACGGCGCCCATCTGGAAGAGCGTCTTGAGCTTGTTCCTGATCTGGTCGGCGGAGACGCCGTCGAGGGCCTCGGCGCAGTCCCCTCCCTGGAGGAGGAACTCCTCGCCGCGCGCCACGGCGCCCAGACGGGCCCTGAGCTGGTCGCACTCGCCCGCGAAGACCAGTGGCGGGTATGAGGCCAGGTCGGTGAGCGCGTCGGCGAGGGCTTGGGGGTCGGGCCAGTCGGGCTGCTGTTCGGCGGGTAGGGAACGCCAGTCGTCCACGGTGGTCGTGCTCTGCTCGGGGTTCATGGTGGCCATGCCTCACAAGGGGGTGGGGGG
>NZ_LEKI01000039.1:0-38247 GCF_001029525.1 Nocardiopsis sp. RV163
GTTCTCGCCGGTGGTGCGGGTCAGGGGCGGGGGGTCGGGCAGGTCGTTGAGGTCTTTGAGGCCGACGTTGAGCAGGTCGGTGAGGTTCTTGGCGAACAGGGTGTCCAGGCCCGCGGCGAACAGGGCCGAGAGCAGGCCTTCGGCGGCGGCTCCGGTGTGGGAGCTGCGGGTGAGTTTCTTGTCCTGGTGGTGGCGGGTGCCGCGGCCGATCTGGATGCGTTGGATGATGCTGTCCATGCTGGCGAAGATCTGGCTGAGGATCTGGTGGCCGGGCACGGTGAAGGTGAGCCAGGCCAGGATGCGGCGCATGGCCAGGCTGCGGATGGCCTTGAAGACCGGGATCCACTTCAGGGAGGCGCCGAAGGTGAACTTGGCGGTGGCGATGGCCCAGGCGATCTCGACCAGGAGTTGGACGAACTGGCCGATGACCATCATGTGCATGTACTCGACGTTGGCGCGGGCCTTGAAGAGTTCGGTGGACATGACGGTGGAGTTGTTCTGGGCGGAGCCGACGTAGTTGTTGTCGCCCTTGGTGAACTGGTCCAGGGAGCGTTCGTAGTAGCTCGCGGTCTTGCCGTCGAAGTGGCGGCGGGCGTGGGAGCGGCTGAGGGCGAGGAGTTCCTCGAGGTGTCGCAGGCGTTGGGTGAGGGTGCCGTAGACCTCGGAGGCGCGGCCGAGTTCGAAGAGTCCGGCGCGGGGGACCTCGATGCCGGTGAGGACCTTGATCGCGTTGCGTGAGGAGTCGGACATGTTCGGGTCCAACGGCATGCCAACTCTCCCCTCCCGCTCGCTTCCCGGCGAGAGAATTGAAGGTAGCACCAGTACACTTGAATGTGGAAGTAGTTGTTCTTCTGTTTCCGTTCTCGTCTGTATACGTTGTGTTGCCTGCCCGGTGGTCGTGGTACATGTCCAGCGGGCCTCCTCCGCCCCGAACCTGGGGTCTGGCCGCCCCTCGGCGCCGCCGCCCCGCAGGTCGGCGGTGCTCCCCGCGGCCGCCGTTCCGGGATATGTTGTCATTTCGCAACGATTTCCCCCGAACAGCCGGGGTATTCGCATACCGTTCCCTCTTGACCGGGATCTTCGCTCCGCTGGGAAACGGAGGACCCGATCGGATTCGCTCGGCGGGTGGGGAGAACGGTTTCCTCGGTCAAGGGGTTGACCATCGACGGATCGGAGGACCTTGTGAGTGGTCTCAGCGGTGGTGCCACGGCTGTCAGGCATCCGGCGAGAGCGAGCGCCACGACGACCCCGTCCGGGTCGGGGCGGCTCTCGGCCGCCGAGGGCAGGATCGCCAGAGCGGCGTTGGCGGAACTGCCGTACGATGGGGTGATCATGCTCGACGCCGGGTTGATGGCGGAGCGGATCGCGTGGCTGCTGCCCGCGGGTTGCGGGCTGAACGTCCTGACCAACTCGGTCCCCGCCGCGCTGGGACTGGCCTCGCGCCGCGACCTCTCCGTGCACCTGCTGGGGGGCCGTGTGAGCGCGTCGGCCGGGACCACGCTCTCCTCCGCGCGCATGATGGAGCAGCTCCACGTCGACGTGACGTTCATGGTCGCCGACGGCGTTTCCCCCGAGCGCGGACTTACCTGTGCCGACCCCGCGGAGGTGACGACCAGGCAGGCGATGGTCCGGGCCTCGTCCAGGGTCGTGCTGCTCGCCGACCACACCAGGATCAGCTGCGACCGCATCGCCCGCTTCGCGCGGCTGCGTGAGATGGACTGCCTCATCACCGACACCGGCACCGACCCCGAGGACGTCCGCAGACTGCGCGGACGCGGTCCGCGCGTGCTCGTGGTGTGAGTGCCCCTCGGCTACCTGTGCGTCCGAAACACCGACAGGTGTGTCGGGCTTCACGCCCCGGGGCCCTCCTGCCCCGTCTCCGGCCCGTTCCGCGGCCCGGAGACGGGGAAAGAGTCCTGACCGTTATGTCGTTCAGATGTTGTTTCGCGTGTGTTTGACGGAGAGAAGTGGGTGTGTGGTCTTCCCGAGCTGACGCGAGGCCGGGATGTCCGTAGGCTCGACCCACCGACAGTCACAGAAGGGGCACGGGGGTTGTTACGAGGGGCGACTTCTCTATAAGCTCACGCAAGGACAGATAAAACCCAACCAATACCACGTGGTTTCGGTCAGTCCTCGGGCTCCGCCCCGCGCGACTCGGGTCACGCCAGCCCGCGGCGGACCGCAACCCGGGCGAGGGATGCCCCTCCGCCCGTTCCGCTCGACGGCCTCCGCGTCCGGTCCCGTGACCTCCCGGCGCAGGAGACCGCCCCCGCCCCTCGTCGGAAGGGAAAGGGCCCGTTCACCGGGTCGGTTCCGCCATGCTGCACCACCCCTCCCCCTCCCCGGCAGTGGAGAACGCACCGATGACGACAGCCGTGAGAAGAACCGGCGCCGTCCCGCGCGCGGCCGCGATCGCGGGTTTCTGCGCGGTCTTCGCCCTGGCGGCGGGCTGCTCGTCCTCCGGAGGCGCGGGCTCGGAGGGCGGGGTCTCCGGGGCGGAGGCCGCACCGAGCACCCCGGCCGCCCCGTCCGGTGAGGAGGAGGCCGCGGCGCTCGCCGCCTACACCGGCATGTGGGACACGGTCGTGGCCGCCTCCCACGAGGGCGGCGAGGTTCCCCCCGAACTCCGGGACTACGCCGTGGGCGGCGCCTACGCCCTCATGAGCGCGGCCCTGGAGGGGGCCCGTACCTCCGGTGCGCAGGTCACCGGCGAACCCGTCCTCCAACCCGTCGCCGCGGTCGAGGGGCCCGACAGCGCGACGGTCGAGGACTGCCTCGACGACTCCGGCTGGAACCTCGGCATGGGCGGCTCCTCCTCCGGGCAGGGCCCGCGCCTCGTCGAGGCCACACTCATTCACGACGGACTCGCCTGGCGCGTGTCCGACCTCAGGATCTGGGAAGCGGGATCATGCTGAGACTCGTACGACCCGCGGCCACGGCCGCGGTACTGACCCTGCTGGCGGCCGGAGCCGTCGCCACTCCGGCGCACGCCGACGACGGCTCCTTCCTCGGGCAGATCGAGTGCGGCAGCTCGGGCGGCAGCGGCTGCTCCATCCTGTTGCGCTGGTGGCAGAGCCAGGCGGGCCAGCAGGGCTCCGGCGGTTCCGGCGGTTCGGAGGGCTCCGCAGGCTCCGGAGGCCAGGACGACCCCTACGCCCACGTGGACTGGGACGCGATCGACTGGTCCCAGGTGGACTGGAGCGCCATCGACTGGGAGTCCATCGACTACGACCAGGAGGGTGAGGAGGGAACCGACATGGTCACCGCCCTCCAGGAGGCCATGGCTTCCTTCGAACTCCCCCCGCCCCGGATCGAGACCTCCCCGGGCAGCGACTCCCTGGTCCTGGTCAACACCCCCGTCTGGCTTTGGGTGGAGTCCCAGGACTGGGAGACCACCGAGGCCTCCGCCGACCTCCAGGACTCGTCCTTCAAGGTCACCGCCGACCCCGTCTCCACCCTCTGGACCCTGGGCGACGGCACGCAGATCCGCTGCGAGGGCCCCGGGACCCCCTTCGACCCGGCCGTGCACGACCCCGAATCGGCCTCCCCCGACTGCGGGCACGTCTACACCCTGCCCTCCGACGGTCAGCCCGGCGGCGCCTACCCCGTCTCGGTCCAGGTCGGCTGGGACGTGGGTTGGGAGATCACCGAGGGCGAGTTCGCCGAGGGCGGAACGGGCGAGTTCGACCCGCTCACCACGACCTCGCAGGTCGAACTCCAGGTGGCCGAATCCCAGGGCCTGGTCACCGGCACAGGCAACCGCTAACACCGAAAGAAGACGACAGACGTGGTGGACACGAAGACGGCACCGGCCCCCGCGGCCTCCCCGCGCCAGGGGGAGACCCCTCCGGTGCGGCTCATGGGCAGCGGACCCCGCCGCTGGCGGTGGCTGGTCCTTGCCCTGGGCATGATGACCGCGGGCGGCCTGACCGGTGTTGTAGCCCTTGAGCAGATGGACGATCGGCAGGGTGTGCTCGTCGCCGACACCGACCTGCCCGCGGGCCACGTGGTGACCGCGGAGGACCTGCGGGTCGAGCGGATCTCCGTCGTGGACGGGGTCTCCTTCGTCGGCGCCGACCGCCTGGAGTCGACCGTCGGCCAGACCATCACCGTGCCCGTCACCGAGGGCGGCCTCCTCCCCGAGGCGGCCCTGGGCGCCGAGGCCGCCTTCCCCGAGCGCGACCGCGCCGTGCTGGGCGTGGCCCTGCGCGTGGGCCGCTTCCCCGCCTCGATCGGCCCCGGCGCGGCGGTCTCGGTGGTGGTCCACCCCGAGGAGGGCGCCACGGGCGGCGGCGTGGAGGCCTACCGCGCGCTCGTGCGCGACGTCCAGCCCTCCGCCGCCGATGACGGCTCGGTGGAGCTCGAACTCGTCGCCTCCTCCGCCGACGCCGCCGCCATCGCCTCGGCCGCCGCCGTCGAGCGGGTCAGCGTCGTCCAGGTCAACCCCCGGGGAGGCGCGTGATGCCCCGGACCGTGGCGCTCTTCTCCCTGAGCGGAGCACCCGGCGTCACCTGCGCGGCCATGGCGCTGGCCGCGGTCTGGCCCGGCGAGGCCGGAGCCGTCCTGGTGGAGACCGACGCCTCCGGCGGCGACGTCGCCACCTGGCGGCGCCTCCAGCCCGACCCCGGCCTGACCGGTCTGGCCGCCGCGGCCCGGCACGGCGGGGCCTCCGCCGACCTGGCCGCGCACACCCAGATCCTGCCCGGAGGGCTGTCGGTGTGCCACGCGCCCGTCACGGCCGACCGCGCCGAGGGCGCCGTGCGCCTGCTCGCCCAGAACCCCGGCGTGCTCGTCTCCGCCGACGGGCCCGCCGTCGTCCTGGACCTGGGCCGCCTGACCCCCGGCGCGCCCGCCGCCGCACTGGCCGCGTGGGCCGACGAGGCCCTGCTGCTGGTCGCCGACGACCTGGCGCAACTGCGCCGTGCCAAGGAGGCCTCCGAGGCCCTGACCCGCAGCCTGCCGCGCCTGCGCACCGTCGTCGTCGGCGGCTCCGGCAACGTCCGCGAGATCGTCGGCGCGCTGGGCCCGGGCGTGTGGGGGCGGCTCCCCGACGACGCGCGCTCCGCGGCCTTCCTGCGCGGGGAGGCCAACCCGCGCAAGCCGCAGCGCAGGCCCCTGCTCAAGGCCGCGGTGAGCCTGGCGAAGGACCTCGCCGAGGGCGTGGCCCCCGCTGACCAGGCCGACGGCACCGGCGCCCCGGCGCCCGCGCCCGAGGCGACGGGGGTCCACGCATGAGCAGCGGACACGACGCCGGGTACGACATCACCGACGGCTACTTCCTCGACACCGACCGGGCCCGCACCGTGGCCGACCGCGTGGAGCGGACCGTCACCGAGGCCACCCGGCGGCTGAGCGAGGAGACCCGCGGCCAACCCGAGGACACGCCCGAGGAGTACCGCGCCCGCGCCGAACGCGTCATCGCCCAGATCCTCGACGAGGACGCCAGCCGCGCCCTGTCCGAGGGCAGGCAGGTGCTCGACGCCACCACCGAGGCCTCCGTCGCCGCGGGCGCCCTGGCACGGGTGTGCGGGCTCGGCCCCCTCCAGCCGCTCCTGGACGACCCCGGCATCGAGAACATCAACATCAACGGCGTGCACGTGTGGGTGCGCCGCGCCGACGGCAGCCGCGAGCGGCACGACTCCCTCTTCGACGACCCCGACGAGGTCGTCGCCCTGGTCCGGCGCCTGGCGTCGGAGTCCGCCACGGGGGAGCGCCGCTTCGACCCGGGGGCGCCCATCCTCGACATGCAGCTTCCCGGCGGCGAGCGCCTCAACGCGGTCATGGAGGTCGCCAGGCAGCCCTCGGTGTCCATCCGCCGCCACCGCTACGGCCGCACCACCCTCGAACAGCTCCACGGACTGGGCACGATCGACGACACCCTGGTCGCCCTGCTGCGCGCGGGGGTGCGCTCCCGCCGCAACATGGTCATCACCGGCGGCACCGGCGCGGGCAAGACCACCCTGCTGCGGGCGCTGGCCGCCGAGATCCCCGTGGACGAACGCCTCGTCACCATCGAGGACGTCTTCGAACTCGGCTTGGACCGCGACCGCGACGCCCACCCCGACTGCGTCGCCCTCCAGGCCCGACCGGCCAACGTCGAGGGCGTCGGCGAGATCACCATCGCCGATCTGGTGCGCACGGCCCTGCGCATGTCGCCGGACCGGGTCATCGTCGGCGAGACGCGCGGCCACGAGACCGTTCCGCTGCTCAACGCCATGAGCCAGGGCAACGACGGCAGCCTCACCACCCTGCACGCCGCCAACTCCGCGGGCGCCTTCACCAAGCTGGGCGCCTACGCCGCCCAGTCCGCCGAGCGCCTGCCCCTGGACGCCACCGCGTCCCTGGTGGCCGCCGCCGTGCACCTGGTCGTGCACGTGTCGGCGCTGCCCACGGGCGGACGCATGGTCACGAGCGTGCGCGAGGTGGTGGGGGCCGAGGGGCAGAACGTGGTCTCCAACGAGATCTACCGGCGCGACCGCAACGGGCCCCTGCCCGCGGCGCCGCCCAGCCCCAACACGCTCGACGCCCTGGCCGAGGCCGGGTTCGACCCGGCGATGCTGAACCCGGAGACGGTGGGGTGGGTGCGGTGACGACTCCTGTTCTGCTCGTCGCCGCCGCGGGTGTCCTGCTCGGCGCGGGGCTGTGGCTGGCCCTGGCTTCGCTGGCGGCGTCCGGTGGTAACTCGCCTACCTCGCGGGTTCCGCGGTGGCGGGCGCTCCTGTTCGGCCGCCAGCGCCCCTTGAGGCTGATCGCGGCGATCGTCGGCGGTCTCCTGGTCTGGTTCGTCACCGGGTGGCCGGTGGCCGGTGTGCTCGCCGCCGCGGGCTGCTGGTGGGGCCCGGCGGTGCTGGGTCCCGACCGCGGTCACGAGAAACAGGTGGCGGGGGTCGAGGCCGTCGCGGCCTGGACCGAGATGCTGCGCGACCTGATGGCCGGTGCGGCCGGTCTGCACCAGGCCGTGGCCGCCACGGTGCCCATCGCGCCCGAGCCGGTGCGGGAGCCGGTCGCCAGGCTGGCTGAGCGGCTGCGGGCCGGTCAGCCCACGCAGGGCGCGCTGCGGGCCTTCGCCGATGAGGTGGACAACCCGACCGCTGATCTGGTGGCCGCCGCCTTGAGTACGGCCGCTACAAGGCACGCCACCGACTTGGGCACGCTGCTGGGCAGCCTTGCCGAGGCCGCCCGTGAGCAGGCGGCGATGCTGGTGCGGGTGGCCGCCAGCCGCGCGCGGTTGCGTACCTCCACCCGGATCATCGTCGGTACGACGCTAGGTATGGCCGCGTTTCTGTTGTTGTTCAACGCCAGTTATCTGGAACCGCTCGACGGTCCCCTCGGTCAGTTGGTGCTCGCGGGTATCGGTGTACTGTGGGCGGTCGCCTTGCTCTGGCTAGCCAGGATGTCCAAATTCGACCTGGGTCCCCGTGTGCTCGCACCTGCTTCTTCCCGCACCCCGGAGGCCGTCCGATGACCCCTACCTTGGCCGCCGCCCTCGCGGGTGTCGCCTTTGGGTTGGCCCTGTGGGCGCTTTTCGCAGCCCGTTGGGCCAGGCCTACGCTCGCCGAGCGCCTGGCCGCTCCACCGCCTCCCCGGCCTGTCGTGGCATCGGGGCCGAACACCGGTGTATTGACGCGCTTGGGAAAGATCGGAGTCCCGGCCCTCGAGGGCTTCGGTATGCCCGGGCCCCGCACACGGCGCAATCTGCGAGTGTGTGAGCGCTCAGCGGAGTCCTATCTCGCGGAGAAGTTCACCGCTCTGGTACTGGGACTGGCATTCCCTCCTCTTTTGGGCGGCATGCTCTCCCTGACAGGGGTGCTGTCGTCCGCCACCATCGCGGGGGCTATGTGGGTGGCGTTTGCTCTGGTCGCCTGGTTCGCTCCCGACCTGTCGCTGCGTGACGAGGCGGGCAAACGCCGAGAGCGTATGCGCCGAGCCCTGGCCAGCTTCGCCGACCTGGTCGTGGTGTCCTTGGCTGGAGGCGCGGGCGTCAACGGAGCACTGGCCGACGCGGGTGCAGCGGGCAACGGATGGGCCATGGTGCGCATCCGGGAAAGCCTGCGCGAAGCGGCACTGATGCGCCAGCCGCCCTGGGCAGCGCTGCGTGAACTCGGTGATCGATACGACACCCCCGAGTTCGCCGAGCTTGCGGCGAGTCTGCAACTGGCCGGAGCCGACGGTGCGCGTATCCGTAGCTCTCTGGCTGCCAAGGCCAAGACGCTGCGGACCCAGTTCCTTTCCGAAATGGACGCCGAGGCGCAGTCCGCCACCGAGCGGATGAGCCTTCCGGTGGTCCTGCTCTTTGTCGGTTTCCTGGCCTTGCTGGGTTACCCGGCCATGAGTCACATCCTGTTCAGCGCATGAAAAACCCACACGTCTTGGAGACTTCTGATGCAGCGCTTCACCGCCTACCTCAGCTCGTTGCTATTCAGTCGCAGGGACGACGGCTACTCCACCGAGGCGGTCATTGTTACGGCCCTACTGGTGGCCATGGCTATCGGGGCGGTTGCCATTATCAGCGGCGCAGTCATGGAGCGAGCCGGTTCCATCACCGGAACCTAACCTTGCGCTCTTCGCAGGATGACCGTGGTAGTGCGGAGATGGTGGTCGCCGCACCTCTCATGCTGCTCTTGGTCCTGTTCGTCATCCAGACGGCCCTGTGGATGCACGGTGATCACGTCGTGGCCGACATCGCGCGCAGGACCGCCGAGCAGTCGCGCACGGCGGGAGGCGGCACGTCGGTGGCAGAGGGCGGGGGAAGCTCCTTCCTCTCCGGCCTCGACGTGTCCGTAAACCGCAGTGCGGAGGAGGTACGCGTGGTGGTGGACGCTGAGGTGCCCAGCATCATCCCCGGTCTCAGTTGGCCCGTGGGTCATGAGGTCACCGCGCCCGTGGAGCGTTTCGTTCCTGCGGAGGCCGCCCCGTGAACCCCGGACGCGTGGTGGGAACAGGACGTGGTGACCGCGGCTCGGCCTCGGCGGAACTGGCGCTCCTCACCCCCGCCCTCCTGGCGTTCGCCATGCTCATGGTGCTCGCCGGGAGGGTGGCGGACGCCAACTCCACCGCCGACCAGGTGGCGCACTCCGCCGCCCGGGCGGCCTCCCTCGAACGCAGCGTCGCCGCTGCGGAGGGGGCCGCATCCAGCACCGCCTCGAGCTCCCTCGCCGAGAACGGCCTGGTCTGCGGCGACCACTCCGTCACCCTCGACCACGGCGGTCTGACCCCCGGAGGGGCGGTCACCGCCGTGGTCGAGTGCCGCGTCGGGCTGAGCGGCCTGACCGGTCTGGGTGTCCCCGGAACGATGACGATCACCGGGGACGCCACCGTCGTCGTCGACACCTTCAGGGGGCAGCCGTGAGCCGCGCGGACGACAGAGGTCAGGCCACGGCGTTCGTCGTCGTCATGGCCTCGGCCTTCCTTCTCTGCCTGGGCCTGGTCACCGACGGCGGCGGTGTGCTGCGCGCACGCAACGAGGCCGCCACCCTGGCCCAGGAGGCCGCCCGGGCGGGCGTCCAGCAGCTCGACTGGTCCTCCTACCGCGAGGGCACGAGCGAGGTCGCCCTCGACCCCTCGGCGGCCTCCGCCGCCGCGCAGTCCTTCCTCAGCGCCGCCGGTGCCACCGGGACGGTCGCGGTCAGCGGCGACACCGTGACCGTGACCTGCTCGGTGGACTACTCTTTCACCCTCCTGCCGATGGGCTCGACCACCGTCGATTCCACGGCAACCGCACGTCCCCACACCCAGCCGACTCCCTAGCTCCAGTGAGGCGGACATGACCCAGATCCGACGGCTGAGCGCCCTCCTGCTCGCGGCGGCGATCCTGCTCGGCATCCCCTACCTGCTCCTGTGGCATCTGCCCTGGCCGGAGCTGCCGGACTCCTGGACCGTGGCCGCGGCCCACCTGCGCGGCTGGCGCCTGCCGCCGGGTGTGTTCACGGCCCTGCTCATCACCGTGCTGTGGGCCCTGTGGGGCCTGTACGCGGCCGGACTGGTCGTGGAGACCTTCGCCCGCCTGCGCGGTATGCCCCGCAGGCTGCGCCCCCTCGGTCCGCTCCAGGTGGTGGCGGCGGCCGCCGTGGGAACCGTGGCGGTCGCCCCGGCCACCGCGTTCGCCGACACCGTCACCGCGCAGGAGGACCGCGAGGCGGACGGCGAGCACGACTCCGACGCTTCCCCCGCCCCCGAGGAGGCCCCGTCCGCGCAGCCCGTCGAGCGGGTGCGCACCGTCTCCGGCTTCGGCGTCGGCTCGGCCGAGCTCACCGAGCAGATGCGCGACGACCTCGCGCCGGTAGCGGACATGATCGACTCCTACGGCGACACCGAGACGCCCGTGCGCATCACCGGTCACACCGACCCCAGCGGGACCGTCCAGACCAACCAGGAGCTGTCCGAGCGCCGGGCCCAAGCGGTCGCCGACCACCTCGACGAGGTCCTGGGCGAGGAGGCACCGGAGATGGAGGTGGAGGGCGTCGGGTCCGAACAGCCCCGCGAGGGCGGCGCCGCCGCCCAGCGCAGGGCCGAGGTCGCCTACACCGTCGTGCCGCAGCCGACCCCGCTCCAGTCCCGCGTCATGGCAGCCGAGACGCCGGACCCCGGTGCCGGGGAGACCGCTGCCGAGGAGGACGACCCCGTGGAGGCGGCTGCCGCCGAGGCGGCCGAGGACGGCGGGAACGTCCTGGTCGTGGAGATCCCCGACGGCGCCGTCACCGGAGCGGTGGCCTTCGCGGGCCTGGCCGGGGGATACCTGCTGGGCAAGCGCGGCGTCCGCATGCCCGGCGTCAGCCTGAGCCTGCCCCGCCTGTTGCCGAGGGCTCCCCGCCGCCTGGCCCTGACCGCCCCGCCGCCCCGGCCCACCCCCGGGGAGGACATCGACGAGCGGGTGACGGTGGAACTCGACCACGTGCCCGGCCTCGGCATCACCGGGCCGGGCGCGGCGGGGGCCGCCCGGCGCCTCATCGTCAACGCGCTGGACCGCCTCAACGACGACGCCGTGCGCGTGCTGCTCACGGAGGCCGAGGCCGCCCGCCTGGTGGGCGACCGGGGCCGCGACCTGCTGCGCGCGCACCCCTGCGAGCCCGTGCGGATGGTCGGCACGACGGAGGAGGCCCTGGCGGTCCTCCAGCGCGAGCTGCACCAGATCGTCGAGGAGCCGGGGGAGCGGCCGCACACGCCCCTGGCCCTGGTGACCTCGCCCTCCTCCGAGCACGAGACCGCCCTGTCGGGTCTGCTGCTGCACGGGCAGCAGCAGGGCATCACGGCAGTGGTCCTGGGTCGCTGGCCGCTGGGCGGAAGCTGCGTCATCGAGGAGGACGGCCTCATCACCGAGACCAGCCCTCCGCTCAACCCGGTCTTCCACTGCTCCTGGCCCGGCGCGACCGCCGAGGAGGTCATGGAGGCCGTCCGCGCCTACCGCCACTCCTCGCCCGCCCGGGAGGAGGCCGAGGAGCGGGTGCCGAGTCCGGAGGCCGCCGCGGAGACCGTCTCGGACGCCGCGGTGGAGGAAGCCGGTTCCTTCGCTCAGCCTTTCCTCGGTGCCCTGGGGGAGCACACCACCGTTGAGGCGGTGGAGACGAACGAATCGGTGGAGACGGCTGAGCCGACCGAGTCGGTCGATGCGGCTGTGAGCGAGGAGAAGGATCAGAAGAAGGCCGAGACGGCCGCGAAGCCGAAGAGGACCAAGGGGATCAGGAAGGCCAAGGCGGCCGACTCCTCGGAGGAGGGCTTCTGGGACGCCGACGTCTGGAACACCGACTTCTGGGAGACCGACGCGCGTGCGGCCGGGAAGGCCGACACCGCCCAGTCCGAGGCCGAGCCGGCCGACGCCGCGCCGTCCGTGCCCGAGCAGGCCGGTGCCGTGTGGTCCGGGGCCGCGTCGGAGGTCTCCGCGCAGTCGGACGCCCGGTCGGACCGTTCCGCAGTCGAGCAGCCCGCCGTCGCGGAGGACGCGACACAGTCTTCGCCGTCCGAGCCGTCCGTTTCCGAAGAAGCGGTTCCTGAACCGTCCGCCGCCGCTCAGTCCGCTCCCGAGGCACCGGAGTCCGTGAAGGCCGTGTCCGGGCCTTCCGACTCCGGGCGCGCGGACACTTGGCGAACGGACGCGGAATCCGCGGGCACCGGAGCGGACCGCTCCACCGCCGAGCCGTCCGAGGCCGAGGAGGCCGAGCCACGGCCGTCCGCGTCCGAACAGCTCGACGCCGAGGAACAGGCGTCCCGCGAGGTCACCGCCGGTTCGTCCGAGACCGCGCGGCCCGTCACCGCCGAACCCGCTCCGGAGGAGGCCGCCCCCAAGGAGTCCGTCTCCGGACAGCGGGTACCGGAGCGGTCCACCTCCAAGGAGCCCACAACCGAGGGGGCCGCCCCCAGGGAATCCGTGCCCGCCCCCGTGGCGTCCGCGTCCGAACGGCCCTCCGCCGAGCAGTACGCCTCCGAGCTGTCCGCCCCCGCGCCGTCCGCCGTCGGGGAGCAGCGCGCACCCGAGGAGGCCGCACCGGGGGAGACCGAGCCCGCGTCGTCCCCGCCCCCGGGGTGCGCGCCCGCTCGGTTCACGGCTCAGGGGAAGCCCGTGGCCTCAAGGCCTCCCGTCGGACCCTCCGCGTCCGAGCAGTCCGAGCCCGAATCCGCGCCCCCGAGGCCGCTTCCCGGTCGTTCGAGCACGGGCACGGTTCCGTCGGTGGTCTCCTCTCCCGCCCGTGCGGAGCGCCCCTCCCAGGACAGGCGCACGACGCTCTCCGAGCAGGAACGGACCCCCGAGGAAGAGGAGTCCGGACCTGTCCGAAAGGCCGCCAAGCGCGCCGTGCGCTCCCGCCTCCCGCAGTCCAGCGGGACGGCGTCCGCTCCGGCCAAGAGGCCCGAGCTCCCGGAGCAGCCCGCACGCCCCGAACGGGCCCGCGCCCAGAGCGTGGCCGCGACCCCCGCGGGCCGCACCGACGCCCCCGCCAGCCGCGGGGAGCGCCTGGAGCGGCGCACCAGGGCCGAGCGAGGGAAGGCCACCGCCCCCGCCGGAGCCGTCGCCGAGCACTCCGTGGCGGGCTCCGGGAGCGGGGAAGCGGACGAGGCCCAGGCGTCCCGTCCACTGGTCCGCAAGCCCAAGAAGGCGGGGCGCGGAAGGAGCTGGCGCCCCAAAGACAACTCCTGACGGGGCCCGACCCAGGTGTCGCGGCGCGGACGGCCGGAGCCGACTCCGTACACTGCACGGACAGTGTGCGCGGCTCCGGCCGCGTCCCGCCAGCGTGACGAGGGGGCCGCAGATGAGGGCCAACCAGACGCCCACCGAGGAGATCACCCGCGACCCGGCGGCCTTCGCCGACCGGGTCACCGCCGACGGCCGCTTCGGCCGCCGCGCGGAGCCCGGCCGCTACCGCCTGGTCGTCAGCCGCGCCTGCCCCTGGGCGCACCGGGTCGTCATCACCCGCAGGCTCATGGGCCTGGAACAGGCCGTCTCCCTGGCCGTCACAGACCCCCGCCAGGAGGTCATCGGGGGAGATCCGCACTGGGTGTTCACCGAGGCGACCGGCAGCCCCGGCGACAGGGACCCCGTCCTGGGCATCCACGCCCTGCGCGAGGCCTACCTGGCGCGCGACCCCTCCTACGACGGCGGGGTCAGCGTCCCCGGCCTGGTCGACGTGGAGAGCGGCCACCTGGTGACCAACGACTTCGACCGGCTGGTCCGGGACATGGACACCGAGTGGGGCGGCCTGGTCAGGGACGGCGCCCCGGACCTGTACCCGTCCGCGCTGCGCGAAGAGATCGACGCCCTGTCCCGGGAGGTCTACACCGACCTCAACAACGGCGTTTACCGGGCCGGGTTCGCCCCCGACCAGAGGCGCTACGACGCCGCGGTCGCCGCCGTCTTCGCCAGGCTCGACGCGCTGGAGGAGCGCCTCTCCGGCCGGCGCTACCTGGTCGGGGACTCGATCACCGAGGCCGACATCAAGCTCTTCCCGACCCTGGTGCGCTTCGACGCGGCCTACCACGGCCACTTCAAGTGCAACGTCCGCAAGCTGACGGAGTACCCGGCGCTGTGGGCCTACGCCCGCGACCTGTTCCAGACGCCGGGGTTCGGCGACACCACGAACCTCGACCACGTCCGGATCCACTACTACTGGGTCCACACGGGGATCAACCCCACGCGGATCATCGCCGCCGGACCCGATCCGCGCGGCTGGCTCACCCCGCACCACCGCGAGGAGCTCGGCGGCGACCCCTTCGGCGCGGGGACCGCTCCGGGGCCGGTCCCGAGGGGTGAGCGCGTCCCCGACATCTCCTGACCCCGAGCCCCGGTGCGCATCGCTGTGCCGCGGTCCGCCGCTCCCGCCGTGCCGTCCCTACCGGGCCGCGCGTGCGGGGCCGCGGCGGGCGAAGCCCGGTATGTGCTCGGGGCGCAGGCCCTTGCCGATGAGGTAGGCGGGCACGAACGACAGCCAGGGCGCGCGGTCCAGGGCCGCCAGCACGGGCTGGGGCGGTCCCTGCCGCTCACCCCGGATGATCGGTTCGGCCAGCCCCCGGTGCATGAGGCGCTGGAGCGCCTGGACGGCTACCGTCGGCAGTATCCGCCGCCTGCGCACCGAGGCCAGGTCGCGTGAGGTGAGTGAGCGCCCCTTCAACGGCCGGGCCAGCAGCGTCGCGGCGGCCACGGCGTCCTGCACGGCGAGGTTGATCCCCACGCCTCCGAGGGGGGACATGGCGTGGGCCGCGTCGCCTATGCATAGCAGGCCCTCCACGTGCCAGCGGCGCAGCCGGTTGACCCGCACGTCCAGGTGCTTGACCTCGTCCATGGACCGCAGGGCCCCCACCCGGTCGGCCAGCTCCGGCATGAGTTCGGCGAGGTCGCGCCGGAAGGCCCCGATCCCGCGTGCGCGCAGCTCGCGGTCGGCTCCCTTGGGTCCGATGTAGGCGATCTGGAGGTAGCCCTCGCGCGGGATGACCACGGCGAACCTGCCCGGGGCCGCGCGCGGCGTCAGGGTCGCGCGGTCCCCCTTCTCGCGGAGCAGGCGGAACCACCACGCGTCGATCCCCACCGGGAACTCCCGGGACACCAGGCCCGTCTCGCGGCGGGCCAGCGACCACCGACCGTCGCAGGCCACCGTCAGGTCGGCGCGGATCTCCCCGCCGCCGTCGAGGTCCCGGTAGCGCACGCCCGCCACCCGGCCGGCCTCGTGCAGCAGCCCCGTCACCTCGGTGTCCATCCGCAGCGTGAAGGCCGCCTCCCCGCCCCCCGCCTCGGCGACGAGGTTGAGGAAGTCCCACTGCGGGACCATCGCGATGTAGGGGTGGGCGAGCCCCCGCAGCCTGCGGAAGTCGGCGATGGTCACCGTGCGGCCCCCGCCAAGCGGGAAGACCACCTCGTCCAGCCTGCTCTGCGGCAGCCGGGCGAACCGCTCGTACAGGCCCAGCTCCTCCAACAGCTCCAGGGTGGAGGGGTGCACGGTGTCCCCGCGGAAGTCCCGCAGGAAATCGGCGTGCTTCTCCAGCACGGTGACCCCGACACCGGCCCTGGCCAGCAGCAGGCCCAGCACCATTCCGGCGGGGCCGCCGCCGACGATCACGCAGGTCGTGTGCTCGCTCGTTCGTTCACTCATGGCAACTCCGCTCACTCAGGGCGATTCCGGTGACGTGTCGGCGATGTTCGGATCGGTCGCGACGGCGCGCAGGAAGGACTCGGCCAGCACCGCGCCGACGTCCCCGATCGGGGGAAACGCGATCTCCTCCACCTTGTCCAGCGCCGGGCGCAGCATGCAGTGCACGACGATCGGGGCGAGCATCTGCTGGGCCAGCAGGGGGACCGGCAGGTCGCGGACGCGGCCCGCGGCCACCTCCGCGGCCAGCCACCCGCCCAGCCCGGCGAGCATGCGAGGGAAGAAGAGCCGGACGAACATGTCGGAGGTGGGCCCCTCGGGGCGGGCCAAGACATCGGCGAAAATGGCGGGCAGCACCCGGGGTTCGCGGCTGAAGGCGTCGCCCATCAGGCGGTAGACGGTCCGGACCCGGTCGGCCAGGTCCCCCTCCGGTTCGCTGAGTACCGCCTCCAGGTCCAGGATCGGGCTGTAGCGCTCGAAGACCGCGCGCAGCAGCTCGTCCCGCCCGCCGAAGGCCGCGTACAGGCTGTGCACCGAGCACCCGGCGGAGGCGGCTACAGCCTCCAGGGTCGCCGCGGCCAGTCCCTGTCCGCTGATGAGGCCGCCCGCCGCCTCGACCGCGCGGTCCCGGACGGGGCGCTGCCCTCCCGGGTCCACGCCCGAGGCGCGTACCGCCTCGTCCAGGGCCCGGCGCGAACCCCCCACGCGGCGCAGGAGGGTGCTGCGGGAGATCCCGGCCTCCTCCGCGATGGCGATCAGGGGCACGTCGGCCACGTCCTTTCCGAGGTTCTCCGAGGCGCGGACCGCCGCGCTCACGAGGTCGGCCGGAATCCGTGGACTGTTGAACTCTGACATCATGGCAAAGGTAACATGTAATCGAGTGTCAGAAAAGGGTGGAGCCCCGTCGCCCCCGCAGCGCCGGAGCCGTGCGCACGCCGCCACCGGCCGCGCGGGCAAGGACGCGTCGCCGGACCCCGTCGGGCGGACGTGCCCTAGTGTTGGCCGCTGGGGGGAGGTCCCGTGCGCGAGGACCGGTGCGGACACCGGCGGCCGCCGCCCTCGCCCCGCCGGTCGAGCGGCCGGTCCGACGCCGACAGGGAGGCAGAGAGAAGTGAGCGGCCGGTGCTGAGACTGCGCGGTCGGGAGTACGACGCGGACACGACGCTGGTCATGGCGATCGTCAACCGCACCCCCGACTCCTTCTACGACAGCGGTGCCACCTGGGACGACGGTCCCGCCTTCGAACGCGTGCGCAGGGTCGTGGCCGAGGGCGCCGACATCGTGGACATCGGCGGCGTCACCGCGGGCTACGGCCGACCGGTCGGCGCCGACGAGGAGAAGCGCCGCGTGGTCGACTTCGTGGCCGCCGTCCGCGCCCAGTTCCCCCGGCTGGTGATCAGCGTGGACACCTGGCGCGCGTCCGTGGGCCGGGCGGTGTGCGAGGCGGGCGCGGACCTGCTCAACGACGCCTGGGGCGGGTACGACCCGGAGTTGGCCGAGGTCGCCGCCGAGTTCGACGCCGCCCTGGTGTGCACCCACACCGGCGGCACGGCGCCGCGCACCCCGCCGCACCGCGCGCGCTACGAGGACGTGGTGCGCTCGGCCGTCGAGGACACGGTCGCCCTGGCCGAGCGCGCGGTCTCCCTCGGCGTGCACCCGGCGTCGGCGATCATCGACCCCGCGCACGACTTCGGCAAGAACACCTGGCACTCGCTGGAGCTGACCCGGCGCCTGGACGAGATGACCGCCACCGGCCGACCGGTCCTGGTGTCAGTGTCGAACAAGAACTTCGTCGGCGAGACCCTGGACCTTCCCGTCGGCGAGCGCCTGACCGGCACGCTCGCCGCGACCGCGGTGTGCGCCTGGCACGGGGCGCAGGTCTACCGCGTGCACGAGGTGGCCCAGACGCGGCAGACGCTGGACATGGTCGCCAGCATCCGCGGGGTCCGTCCCCCCGCGCGGGCCGTCCGGGGACTGGTGTGAGGGAGGAGAAAGAGTGATCGTCGCGACCGCCGTCTGTCCGCACCCGCCGCTGCTCCTGCGCGAGCTCGGCGGCGGCCTGGACCCGCTGGCCGAACTGCGCGGGGAGTGCGCTTCGGCGGTGGAGGCCCTGGCCGAGGCCGAACCGGACGTCCTCGTCGTCGTCGGCGGGCACGACGTCTCGGCGGAGCACACCGAGGCGCTCGTGCCGGTCCGCGAGTTCGGCGGAACGGGGGAGCGGGTGCCCCGTGAGCGGACGCTGCCGCCCAGCCTGGGCGTGGCCCGGCGCCTGCTCGACGACGTCGGCTACCGGGGCCGCGTGGAGATGCTCGCCGTGGCCTGGGACGCCTCCGCCGCCGAGGTGGAGGATCTGGGGCGGCGGATCGCCGCCCGCACCGGACGGATCGGCCTGCTCGTCTTGGGTGACGGCAGCGCCCGGCGCGGCGACAGGGCCCTCGTGCTCCCGGACGAGCGGGCCTTCGCCTTCGACGAGGAGGTCCGCCGCTGCCTGTCCGAGGGGGACTGGCGGGGACTCGCCCGGATGGACCCGGCCCCGGCCGCCGAACTGATGGCGCAGGGCCGGGCCGCGCTCCAGGTCATGGCGCACGCGCTCACCGCCGACGCAGACGACGGCCGCGGCGGCGGACCGGCGCGGCCGCGGGTGCTCTACGCCGACGACCCGTTCGGGGTCATGTACTTCGTGGCGGTGTGGCCGTGCGACTGCTGATGAACGACGCCGTCCCCGGCGCAGCCTCCCCGGGCGAGGTCCTGGACGCCTTCGCCCTGGAACGGCTCTACGCCTACCCCGACCGGCCCTGCCTGCGCGCCAACATGGTCGCCAGCCTGGACGGGGCCGCGGCCGGGAACGACGGCCGCACCGAAGCCCTCAACACCCCCGCCGACCTGGTGGTGTTCACGCTCCTGCGCGACCTGGCCGACGTGGTCCTGGTCGGCGCCGGAACCGCGCGCGAGGCGGGCTACCGCAGGACGGGCCCGCGCACCGGCGACCGGGCCGCCCGCGCCGTCGCCCAGGGCCGCTCCGACCGGGCCGAGATCGCCGTGGTCAGCGGCAGCGGACGGCTCCCGCCGCTGCTGGCCGAGCCGACCGGGGACGGCGGCGGGGTGCTGCTGGTGACCTGCGCGGCGGCCGGGGAGGAGGTTCTGGACCGGGCGCGCCTCAGCCTGGGCGAGGACCGCGTGCTGGTGTGCGGGCGCGAGCGCGTGGACCTGCGCGCGGCGGTCGGGGCCCTGGTGCGGCGCGGCCTGCCCCGGATCCTGTGCGAGGGAGGGCCCCGGCTGCTGGCCGACGTGGCCGCGGCCGGTCTGCTGGACGAGATGTGCCTGACGGTCGTCCCGCTGATGGCCGGGGGGGTCCAGCAGCGCGTCGCGGTCGGTGCGGCGGCCGACGCGCCGCTCGTGCCCGGCGTGCTCATCGAGTCCGAGGGCACCCTGCTCCAGCGCTGGCTGCGCCCGCCGGGCTGACCGCCCGGCCGGGGCGCGGCCGCCCGGTCACCGGTGCTTCCCGCTGTCGGCCGGCACCGCGCCGCCCCCGGAGGGGGCTCCGGCCACCTCCGCGCCCGCCAGCGGGGCCAGCACGAAGTCGGCCAGCGGGAACGCGTGCTCGTCCACGTGCTCGCGGGCGCGTTCGCGCTGGCCCGGGCCCATGGTCAGCGCGTGCACCAGGACCGTCCCGTACAGCGCCTCGGTGAAGGGCGCGGTGTCGGTGCCCGGCGCCAGCTCGCCGCGTTCGACGGCCCTGCGCACCATGTCCGCCATCCCTTCGCGGTGCACGCGCACCAGCCGTTCCTGGAGGCCCACGAAGGTCTCCATCCCGGTGGTGGCGTCCACGGCCACGCGCAGGGTGACCCAGCCCGACGGGGCCAGGAAGTGGCCGAGCAGGGCGGAGGCCAGCGCGCGTGTGTCGCCGCGCAGGCTGCCGGTGTCGGCCGCGGCGGGCGGCCGTGTGTGCTGCTCGATGGCGTCGGCGAGCAGGCGTTCCTTGGTCGGCCAGCGCCGGTACAGGGCGGCCTTGCCCACCCCCGCCCGGCGGGCCACCGCGTCCAGGGTGAACGCGGCCCAACCCGCCCTGCCGTACTCGGCCAGCGCCGCCGCCATCGCCCGCGGCGTCAGGCTGGGGTCGCGCGTGCGCCCCCGCCCGGTTCTCGGCGGTGTCGTCCTCGTGGCCCTCCGTGTTCGCTCACCCATGGGGCACGTTATGCCCAGGTAACGGCAGATGAAAATCCGCGCTTGCGCCGCCCCGGGAGTTCGCGGGCCGGGACCGGCGCCGTCCGCACGCCCCCGGCCCCGCCCGCCGTCGGGTCCGTCCGCGGTCCGGTCGGCCCGTGCCCGCCGGTCACGGCGTCCGGCGCACCGCCCGGTCCTCGGCGATCGCCAGCATCTGCTCCTGGCGCCTCTCCACGGCGGGCCGCTCCGGTTCGGCCACGCGGCGCAGCTCCCCGGCGCGGCCCCGCCGGCCGGCCAGGGCCACCGCCGCCGACCGCCGCATGCCCAGCGCCCCGCCCTCGGAGGCCAGCGTCGCGCGCACCCGGCGCCGGTAGGCGTGCCGGATGGTGAAGTACACGGCCATCGTGGTCAGGAAGACCGTCGCGACCTTGGACACGACGCCGCCGAATCCGCCGAACAGCGGTGAGTCCAGCAGCCAGTGCAGCGCCATCGCCAGGACCACCAGCAGGACGGCGGCCACGGCCCCGCGCCTGCCGGGCCGCCACGCCACCGCCGCCAGCAGGCCCACGGCCGTGCCCGCGACCGCCGACATCGCCCAGTGCGAGCCCAGCCCGGTCAGGACCAGCCGCACCAGGGTCGTCTGCACCACCGGCACCAGTCCGCCTGTGCCGCCCGCTTGGACGATCGCGTTCATCGAGTAGACGAAGTTCTCCGTCACCTCGAAGCCCAGGCCCACCAGGGACCCGATCACGAACCCGTCCACCGGGCCGCGCAGAGCGGCGGGGAAGGCGACAGCCACCAGCACGATCCCGGCCAGCTTGAGCACCTCCTCGTTGAGCGGGGCGGTCATGGCCGCCCCCCAGACATCGGAGAAGGGCAGCCCCAGGCTCTTGGACCAGATCGAGCCCAGGCCCGCGTTGGCCACGACCCCGCCCGCCGTCGCGGCGGTCAGACCCCAGACCACCGCGGCCACGGAGGCGTCCATGGCGGGATCGCGCACCGGGCGGATGCGGCGCAGCACCCAGAACCCGAAGGCCAGCGTCACCAGCCCCAGGAACACCGCCAGCGCCGCCTCGGAGAAGAAGACGCGCACCGGCCCGGCGAACCGCGCCGCCAGGTATCCCAGCCCCGCCGCGCACAGCACCCCGATCAGGACGAGGGCGGCCAGCGCGGGAAGCCGCTGCCCGCGGGCGTGCCCGCCCCGGGGCGGCCCCTTCCACGCGTGCAGGGGCTCGGAGTCCTCCTGGCGGGCGCGGCGCGGCGAGGGCACGGAGCCCCGGTCGGTCGCGGCCGGACGGTCCTCGGGTTCGGGGTTCACGAGCCCTCCCGGGTGAAGGAGACCGAGCGCACGACATCGGCGACCGCGCTGAGGTCGGCCGGGGTGGCCTCGCGCCCGGCCAGGGTCATCTCCACGGCAAGCTGTCCGTCGGGGGAGGGGTAGACCACCGCGGAGCCGTCCCCCTCCCGGCTCTCCAGGGCCCCGGCGAGCCCCTCGACGCCGCCCCGGGTGGAGATGGCCTCGGGGGCGCCCAGCCTCGCCGTCGCCTCACCGGCGCGCACGATCCGACCCAGGCCCGCCCACAGCTCCTCCAGGCTGGGCGGCGGCGAGGTCACGGGGGTGACCGAACTGAGCGTCAGCTCCACGGGCCCCCGGTTGAAGCGGTAGATCTGCCCGGCCTGGCTGGAACCGGTGTTGAGGTGCCAGCCCTCCTGGGGGAAGGTGAGGGAGGCCCGGTAGCCGCCCGCGGACCCCACGGGCACCGGTTCGCCGGAGGGGACGGACTCCGAGCCGGGCAGGAGCGCGTTGACCAGGGGCCAGGCCACCACCAGCAGCGCGACCGCCGCCGCGGCCACGCCCAGTGGCACCCAGTTGCTGCGGGGGTCGCGCCGCCGTGCGCGCGCTTCCTCCCCGGTCGCCTCCGCCATGGCGTTCCCCCCTCGTCGCCCACGGTGATGTCCCGTCACGGCAAGCGAAACATCCGAGAGTGCGTGCGTTGGTGAAGCGAAGTCGACTTGGCACACGTTTACGGTGATTTCACCAATTCGGGGGATCAGTGCGGGGGCGCGGTGACCGTCCGGGAACGCTCAGAGGCCGGTGGGCATCAGGCCCCCGTTCCACTCGACGGCGTCGGACAGCGCCGCCAGCAGGTCCATGCCGGTACCTGTGAGGTCGGCGTGGGCGCGGTGCAGGTTGAGCACGATGCGCTCGGCGTCGCCCCAGTCGCGGAACCCGCCCAAGTCGCAGGCCCTGGCGTTCTCCAGCGGTGTGAGCCCCCGGACGACCCCGTTCCTTGCGGTCTCCAGCACGAACCTGTAGTAGCGCTCGTGGTCGCCCAGGACCGCGTCCAGGTCGGCGGCGCCCAGCAGAGGGCCGTGCCCGGGGACCACGTGCTCGGGCCCGAACGCGTGCAGCCAATCCAGCGAGCGCAGCGCGCCCTCCAGCGAACCCGTGAACACCAGCGGGGTCAGCCCGTGGAAGACCAGGTCGCCGGTGAACAGCACCCGCTCCTCGGGCAGCCAGGCCACCACGTCGCCGGGGGTGTGCGCCGTGTGGCCGGGGTGGCGCAGTTCCACGCGCCGCCCGCCGGTGTGGACGGTCAGCTCCCGGTCGAACACGATCGACGGCGGGCGCCGGGTGACCTCCCCCCAGTCCGGCGGGGGAGACCAGAACGGCGGACAGGCGTCCATGATCGGGTCGTGCGCGAGCGCCTCGCGCATGGCGGCCTGCCCGATGAGCACGGCGGACTCGGGCAGCAGGCTGTTGCCGTGGGTGTGGTCGCCGTGGTGGTGGGTGTTGACCGCCCACCGGACCGGCGCGCCGCCGGTGGCGCGCGCCAGGGCGTCGAGGAACGCGCGGGTGCGTGCCTCGTTCGCGCAGGTGTCCACCACCAGGAGCCCGTCGTCCCCGGCGACGGCTCCCGCGTTGTTGACCCACCAGGTGCCGTCCGGCTGCACCCAGGCGTACACGCCGTCCACGACCTCGGTCAGGCTCGCCGCCTCCGGCCCGGTCGGTGCGGTCCGTTCCATGGGAGTCCTCCCTCGCGCTCGGGTTCGGAAGAGGGGAGTGGAGAGCGTACAGCGCCCCCGCGCTCACTCCTCCGCGGTGCCGGTCCCGGGCTGGACGACGTGTCCCGCCGCCTCCAGACCCGACGTGGCCGCCGCCACGAACACCGCCACGCTCGCGTGCCTGCGGCGGGGCGGCCACACCACCGACGTGCGCCACGCCAGCGGGCTTCCCTCCAGCGGTGACCACACCAGCCCCTCGGGCAGTCCGCCCAGCGGGTGCTCGTTGAGGTGCACGCCCCGCCCGGCCAGCACCAGCCCGTTGACGAAGTGCGGGTTGCGCGCGTGCCGGATCGCGCCCGGCCGAAACCCCTCCGACCTGCACGCCGACATGATCTGGTCGTAGAGCATCGGCGCCATCGCGCGCGGGAAGACCACCAGCGCCATCCCGTTGAGGTCGCGCAGCCGCACCGGCCCGCCCGCCGCCAGACGGTGTTCGGCGGGCAGCAGCACCCCCAGCCTGCGGCTGGCCACCGGGCCCGACTCCAGCCCGGTGGTGTCGGAGGGGTGGCGCACCATCCCCACGTCCAGTTCGCCCTCGCGCAGCGCGGCCAACTGCTCGTCCGTGGTCAGCTCGTGCAGGTCCACCAGGACGTCGGGCGCCAGGCGGGCCAGTTCGGCGGTCAGCGTGCGCAGCGTGACCGCCATGGTGTCCGGCGGAATCCCGGCGCGCAGTATCCCGCTCCGCCCCGGGCGGATGCGCCGCATGGCCTCGCGCGCGGACTCGGCGCTCTCCAGCACCGGCCGCGCGTGCTCCAGCAGCAGCGCCCCGGCCTCGGTAAGCCGCACCTGGTTGCGCCCACGGTCGAACAGCCGCACACCCAGTTCACGCTCCAGGTCGCGGATGCGCTGGGACAGCGGGGGCTGGGCCATGTGCAGGCGGGCGGCGGCCCGGCCGAAGTGCAGCTCCTCGGCCAGCACCGTGAAGTAGCGCAGGTGGCGCAGTTCCATGCGGCGACCCTACCGGCCATATCAATGCGATATCGCGTGAGGTCGCAACTGGTGTTGGACGCCGGAGCCGACGGACTGTTCTCATGGCGTTCACCGGAAGGACGAGCCGGCCTCCTCCCCGCCCCCGGCACGGGGCCCCACGTCCCCGGCACCCCGGCGAACACGACGGTGTACGCCTACCACCCTTGCTTGTGAACATGTGAAAGGACTCGACGTGTCCGACGAACTCGTCCTGGCGCACCGCGAACCCCTCACCGAGGGCCACACGACCGTCATCACCCTCAACCGTCCCGCCAAGCTCAACGCCTGGACCTCGGCCATGCGGGCCCGCCTCGTCGAGCTCTTCGCCGAGGCCGGGGCCGACCCCGACTGCCGCGCGGTCGTCCTCACCGGCGCCGGAGACGCCTTCTGCGCCGGTCAGGACCTCGCCGAGACCCGGGCCATCGACCCCGGGGACCACGCCGCCGCCCAGGCCTGGATCGACGAGTTCGACGTCCTCTACCGGGCCCTGCGCGGCATCGACAAGCCCACCGTGGCCGCCGTCAACGGCGTCGCCGCCGGGTCTGGCTTCCAGTTCGCGCTCCTGGCCGACCTGCGCGTGGGCCACCCCGGCGTCCGCATGGGCCAGCCCGAGGTCCGCTCCGGCATCCCCAGCGTCACCGGCATCTGGGCCATGTGGGACGTCCTCGGCAAGGCGCGCACCATCGAGTTCACCCTCACCGGGGACCTGGTCGACGGCGCCGAGGCGCACCGCCTGGGCCTGCTCACCCGCCTCGTCCCCGAACGCGGGGACGTGCTCCCCGCGGCCCTAGACCTCGCCGCCTCCCTGGCCTCCCTGCCCCCCGGCGCCGTCGCGCTCACCAAGGCCCGTCTGCGCGAGATCGACGACGCCGCCCTCACCGACGCCGTCGCCGCCGCCAAGGACGTCCACACCCGGGCCTACGCGAGCGGTGAGCCCCAACGCGAGATGGAGCGGTTCCTGGCCAAGCGCCGCTGAACCGCCGCTCCACCGCCAAGCCACAGCAGGAACAGGGGAACCACCCGATGACCACCACCGGAACCGAGGCCGCCGCCTCCCAGACCCCCGGCCCGGACGCGCTCGCCGAGGGGGAGCGCCTCTACCGCCGACTGCGCTCCGAGCAGCGCTGGGAGGTGCCAGAGCGGTACAACATGGCCGTCGACGTCGCCGACCACCACCCCGGGGACCGTGTCGCCCTCGTCTTCGAGGACCACACCGGGCGCCGCGACGAGGTCACCTGGGACCGCGTCCGCGACCGGGCGGCCCGCGTCGCCGCCCACCTGCACGCCCTGGGCGTGCGCGAGGGCGACCGCGTCGCGGTCCTGCTGCCCCAGCGCCCCGACACCCCCGCCACCTACCTGGGCGTGCTGCGCACCGGCGCCGTCCTGGTCACCATGTCCCTGCTGTGGGCCGACGACCCCATCGCCTACCGGATCGCCGACTCCGGCAGCACCGTCCTGATCACCGAGGACGCCGCCCTGGAGCGCGCAGAGGGGGCCGTCCGCGCCGCCCGCGCCTCCCACGGGTTCGACGCCGACGTCCGCGTCGTGAGCGTGGACGACCCGGCCGTGGCCGCCCGCGAGCCCCGCCACGAGGCCGCCGACACCGCCGCCGACGACCCCGCCCTCATCTTCTACACCTCCGGGACCACCGGCGCGGCCAAGGGCATCGTGCACGCCCACCGCACCCTGCTGGGCCACAACGAGTTCCGCTACTGCCACGACCTGCGCCCCGGCGACGTGTTCTACGGGGCGGGCGACTGGGCCTGGTCCATGGCCAAGCTCATGGGCCCGCTGCGCGCCGGGGCCACCCACCTGGTCCACCGGCCCCGCGCGGGCTTCGACCCCGAGGGGCTGCTCGCCGCGATGGCGCGCAACCGGGTCACCACCGCCCTGGTCAACCCCACCCTGCTGCGCAAGCTCCGCGCCGAGGTGCCCGACGCAGGACGCCGCCACCCCCAGTCCCTGCGAGTGGTGTGCTGCTCCAACGAGCCGCTGACCACCGACCTCATCACCTGGTTCCGGGAGCAGTTCGGCGTCACCCCGTTCGACTACTACGGGTCCACCGAGTCCTACCCCCTGCTCGGGAACATGCCCGGAATCCCGGTCAAACCCGGCTCGGTGGGCCGTCCGCTGCCCGGCTGGGACGTCGTCCTGCTGGACGCCCAAGACCGCGAGGTATCCGACGGGGAACCCGGGGAGATCTGCCTGCGCGCCCGCAGCAACCCGCAGTTCCCGCTGGGCTACTGGAACCGGCCCGAGGCCTCCGCCGAGACCTTCGGCGGCACCTGGTACCGCACCAAGGACCAGGCCACCCGCGACGCAGACGGCTACTTCTGGGTCCTGGGCCGCACCGACGACGTGATCAAGACCTCCGGCTACCGGGTCGGACCCTACGAGGTCGAGTCGGCCCTGCGCCAGCACCCGGCCGTCGCCGACGCCGGAGTCGTGGGACTGCCCGACCCGCTGCGCGGACAGGTCGTCAAGGCCTGGATCGAACTCGCCGACGGACACGAGCCGAGCGAGGAGCTCGCCGACCGGATCCGCGCCTTCGCCCGCGAGCACTACTCCCGCTTCGCCTACCCGCGCCTGATCGCCTTCGAGGAGCGCCTGCCCCGCTCCGCCACCGGCAAGGTCCAGCGCGCCGAGCTGCGTCGGCGCGACACGACCTGACGTCCGTGCGGTGGCGGCGGGGGCCGCCACCGCACCCGGCCGAGCCCGACCACCCCGGCGGGCCGCCCCCTCTCTTGTCCCCCCTACCATCGAATCCGGGCCAGGCCCGGACCAGTGAGAAAGAGGAGTTCGGGTACGGTGCTCAACGACCCCAAAGCCCCCGCGACCCCGCCTGAGGACATCGGCCGCGTCCGCCGCCGCGTCACCGTCGCCACCGCCATCGGCAACTTCGTGGAGTGGTTCGACTCCGGCGCCTACGCCGTCATGTCGGCGACCATCGCGGTGCTGTTCTTCCCCAACTACGACCCCGCCGCCGCACTGCTGGCGACCTGGGCGATCTTCGCCGCCGGGTTCATCGCCCGGCCCCTGGGCGCCCTGTTCTTCGGCCACTACGGCGACCGCATCGGCCGCAACCGCGCACTGGCGCTGAGCGTGCTGTGCATGAGCGGGGCCACCCTCGCCATCGGCCTGCTGCCCACCTACGCCGCGATCGGTCTGGCCGCGCCCCTGCTGCTCCTGCTCATGCGCGCCGTCCAGGGCTTCTCCACCGGCGGCGAGTACACCGGGGCCTCCTCCTTCATCATGGAGTACGCCCCCGAGGGCCGCCGCGCCCGCTACGCCAGCGCCGTCCCCATCACCGTGGGCGTGGCCGCCGTCGTCGGCTCGGGCGTGGGCGTGCTGCTCACCGGAACCCTCAGCGAGGAGGCCCTGATGTCGTGGGGCTGGCGGGTGCCGTTCCTGATCGCCGGGCCGCTGGGCGCCATCGGCCTGTACCTGCGCTCCCGGCTCGACGACACCCCCGTCTTCCGCGAGATGGCCCGGGAGGACAACACCACCCGAAGCCCGCTGCGCGAGGCATTCCGCGTCTCCGGCCGCCAGATGTTCACGCTCTTCGGCTACAGCATCACCAACGCCGTCGGCTACTACTTCATGAGCTCGTACATGATCAGCTACATGTCGGAGTCGCTGGACTACACCAAGACCCAGGCGCTGACGACCAGCGTGGTCGCGATGCTGGCCTACACGCTGATGTGCCCGCTCATGGCCAGGGCCAGCGACCGGTTCGGGCGCCGCCCCATGCTGATGGCCGCCTGCGCCGGGTTCGTGCTGCTGACCTACCCCGCGTTCCAGCTCATGGGCACCGGGCTGGCCGGGGCGATGCTGGGCACCTCCGCGCTGGCCGCGCTCGTGGCGGTGATCGGCACTTCCAACGTGCCGATGATGGTGGAGATGTTCCCCGCCCACCTGCGCGCCAGCGGGTCGGCGGTCGGCTACACCACCGCCTACGTGCTCTTCGGCGGCACGGCCCCGTTCGTGGCCACCTGGCTGGTCGCCACCTCCGGCAGCGCCCTGACCCCGGCGTTCTACCTCGTCGGAGTCGCCGCGCTCAGCCTCCTGGTGGTGCTCACCCTGGTCCGCGAGACCCGGCACCTGTCCCTGCACCGCACCACGCTGGACTGACCCGCCCCCGGGGACGCCCGCGAAGCCACGCGGGCGTCCCCGGGGGAGGAGGTTCCCGGCCTCGGCGCGGACCGGCTGGTAGTTTCGCCGCATGCGCGAACGGCTGACGAACCTGGAACCACGCCTGCACGACGCGCTGGCGGCGTGGGGCATCCACGCGACCGAGATCGACCACGTCCCCCTGGGCTACGGCGACCACCACTGGAGCGTCACCGACACCGCGGGCCGCCGCTGGTTCACCACCGTGGCCGACCTCGCCCACAAGTCCTTCCTCGGCCCGGACCCGGCCGCCGTACGGCGGCGCCTCACCCGGGCCATGGACACCGCCGCCCGGCTGCACGACGAGGAGGGGCTCGGGTTCGTCGTCGCGCCCCTGCGCACCCCGGGCGGGGACACCGTCGTACCGGTCGGCGACGGGTACGCGCTCAGCGTCTTCCCGCGCGTTGTCGGCCAGTCCGGCGACTTCGGCCAGGAGCTGACCGACGACCGGCGGGCCAGGCTCCTGGACACCCTCGCCCAGCTGCACCGCAGCGCACCGGGCGACGCGCCCGCCGTCGAGACCCGCCTCCCCGGGCAGGACCGGCTCGCCGCGCTCTTGGACCGCCCCGCCGCCGTCGGCGACGCGGGACCCCACGCCGCGCCCACCGCCGACCTGCTCGCCGAGCACGCCCCGGTGCTGCGCGAGCGCCTGGCCGAGTCCGACCGAGGCGCGGCCGCCCTGGAGGGCGCGCCGGCGGTGCTCACCCACGGCGAACCCCACCCGGGCAACCTGCTGTGGCACGGCGACCGGCCGCTGCTGGTCGACTGGGACACCGTCGGCCTGTCCGCCCCCGAGCGCGACCTGTGGCTGGTCACCGACGACCCCGCCGAACTGGACCGCTACGCCCGGGCCAGCGGCCACGAGCCCGACCGCGCACTGATGGACCTGTACCGGCTGCGCTGGGACCTGCGGGACGTGGTCGAGTTCGTCGACTGGTTCCGCGCGCCCCACGAGGGCGGCCCCGACACCTCCCAGGCGTGGCGGGACCTGGTCCGCGTCGTCGAACGCCTCGGCGCGGGGGAGCGGTCCCACGCCCGCTGACGCCGCCCGGATCCGGCGGCCCGGCGGGTCGCGTCCCGCCCGCACGGTTTGCGGTCGGTAGCATCTCCGTGACTATTGGTGACCGGAAAAGACCTGTCGTCGGCGCGGCCGGGCCGGAACCGGCCGGCCGGGAACGCCACGGACCCGACCAGCTGTTGGAGCGATATGAACCTGCCCCTGAGCACCCGCGACCTGCCGCTGCGCGTCGTCACGGGGGCGTTCGTCCTCAACTCCGGGCTGGAGAAGCGCGGCGCCGACGAGGAGGCCGCGCAGGGTCTGCACGGGATGGCGGCGGGGACCTACCCCTTCCTCAAGGACGTGGACCCGGTCGCCTTCTCCCGGCTGCTGTCGGCCGGTGAGATCGCCCTGGGCGCCGCCCTGCTGGTCCCCGTCGTGCCGAGCCGCGTCGCGGGCGCGGGCCTGACCGCGTTCGCCGCCGGCCTGCTCGGCCTGTACCTGCGCACCCCGGGCATGCGGCGCCCCCAGAGCCTGCGCCCGACCGAACAGGGGCTGCCCCTGTCCAAGGACGCGTGGCTGCTGGGGGCGGGGCTCAGCCTCCTGCTGGGCGGCGACACCGGGCGGGAGCCCTCCCGCGGCCCCCGGAGGTGCCGCCGCTGACGGTCGGGCCGACGCCGCTTGCGGGGTTCAGCTCCCGGTGCTCACCGGTTGGTCTCGACGGCGGGCACGAACACCCGCAGGGCCGCGTGCCGCTTGGTGAAGACCACCGTCCGCGAGCCCTCCACGACCTCGCCGTCCACGGCCAGCAGCCTGGGCTCGCCCGGGATGGTCAGCGTCAGCCCCGTGGTCAGCCGCTCGGAGTAGCCCTCGCCGTGCGCGAACTTGCCCAGCAGCACGTCCGCGAGGGCGCGCAGCCTCGGGAAGGGCGCCCGCGCGGTGAGCACCCGCACGTCCAGCCGCCCGTCGTCCAGGCGCTCACGCAGCGCGGGCACCCGGCCGTGCGTGCGGTACTGGCAGTTGCCGACGAACGCCCACCACACCTTGGCGGGCTGGCCGTCCACCACCGCCGAGGTCGGGCTCACCTCCCGCAGGTCCCGCCACAGGGCCAGCGCGAACGCGGGCCACTTGCCGATCCGGTCGGCCCACTTGTCGCGCCGGTCCACCATGCGCGGGTAGGAGCCGAAGGAGGACGTGTTGAGGAAGATCCGGCCGTCCACCTCGCCCACGTCCACCCGGGCCAGCCGTCCGTCGTCGAAGGCGCGCAGCGCGACGTCCACCGAGGACAGCCCGAGCGTGCGGGCGAAGTTGTTGAGGGTTCCGTCCGGCAGCACCAGCAGCGGACGGTCGTGGGCCAGCGCCGCCTGCGCCCCGGCGTTGACGGTGCCGTCGCCGCCCGCCACCGCGAGCACGTCGCTGGTGCGCGCGGCCTGGTCCATGACCCCGACCACGTCGTCCTCGGCCGACAGGGGGACGATCCGAGCCTTGGGCAGCGCCCGCGCCACCCTGCTCGTGACGTCGGCCGCGGTCAGCCCGGGCACCGTGCCCGAGGCCGAGCGCGGGTTGACGACCACCGTGACCCCGGAGCCCTCGCGGTCCACTTCGGCCTCCCCGTCGGTGACGGTGCGCGCGCCGAAGACCAGTTCGGGCCGGGGCGGCACCGCCGTCCGGGCGAGCAGGGCGGCGCCGCACCCGATGGCCACCCCGGCGAGCACGTCGCCGGGGTAGTGGACGCCGCTGTGCACGCGTGAGAAGGCGACCCCGCCCGCCAGGAGGGCGACCAGCCCGGCCAGGGGCTTGGGCGCGTCTGTCATGACCCCGGCCGCGTAGGCCGCGGCCGCGGCGGTGTGCCCGGAGGGGAAGGAGGTGCTGGGGTAGGAGCGGTAGGGGCTGCGCGCGGCCGGGACGGCCGAGTTGTCCGGACGGGTGCGCCCCGAGATCTGCTTGATCCCCGCGGAGACCAGGTTGGCGGTGCCCGCGGCCAGCATCGCGCGCAGCGCGGTGCGCCGCAGCCTGGGGCCGCCGGTGGCGGCGAGGGTGGCCGACATCAGGAACCACGGCGCCATGTTGTCCGTCGCCTGCACGAACTTGGGCGTGTAGGCGTCCAGGGACGCGGTCCCCAACCCCGTCACGTGGTCGTAGACCTTCTTGTCAGCCCGTTGTAGTCGACTCATAAGGCTCATTGCCCCAGATTGGGCAAAGTCCCGCCAGATGTCCATAAGGGCGCGCCCGCCGGAGGGCCTTCAGTGTGTTGATGACATCACACACGATATCGGTTTTGGCCGGACGCGGACGCTGGTCCGTCGGAGCGGCCGGGCTTGGGGCGCGGTCGAAGCCGGGGCGTTCGCCCCCCGTCCGCCGGGTCCGCCCGTGCGGCGCCCGGACGGGGCCCGCCGACCGCTTCGACGGCCCCGCCCCCGGCGGAACCGCCCCGGTCCTCACCTCCCCTCTTTCGAGACCTTTTCGTGATTTTGCGGACCAATCCGCCTGGTTCCCGGTACCGAATCACTTCCGCCACACAACCACCGGAAGTGAAGAGGACGCATTGGGTACAGGGCAGCACACCCTCCGTCGGCGCAGAGTCGCGGTCATCGGCTCCGGCGTCTCCGGACTGACGGCGGCGCACGTCCTGCACCGGGACGACGACGTCACCCTGTTCGAGGCCGACGACCGCCTGGGCGGACACGCCCACACCCACCGGATCGGCGGCGGTCCGGGCGGCGAGCTGGGGGTCGACAGCGGCTTCATCGTGCACAACAGGCGTACCTACCCCCACCTGCTGCGCCTGTTCGACGAACTCGGCGTGCACACCCAGCCCACCGAGATGAGCATGTCGGTCAGTTGTCGGGGCTGCGGCCTGGAGTACGCGGGCGCGCGCGGCATGCGGGCCATGCTCCCCAACCGGTCCCGGCGCAGCCCCGCCTACCTGCGCATGCTCACCGAGATCCCCCGCTTCCACCGGGCAGCCCGGCGCCTGCTCGCCGCGACCCCTCCCCCCGGCGCGGCCGAGCCCACCCTCGGCGCCTTCGTCCGCCACCACCGGTTCACGCCCTACACGGTCGCGCACTTCCTGCTCCCGCTGGTGTCGGCGGTGTGGTCCTGCCCGCCCGGCACCGCCACCGACTACCCCGCCCGCTACCTGTTCTCCTTCCTGGCCAACCACGGCATGCTCAGCGTGTGGGGTTCGCCCCGCTGGCGCACCGTCACCGGCGGCTCGCACGCCTACGTCGAGCGCGTCGCCAAGAACCTGCACGCGGTGCGCACCGGCACCCCGGTCACCTCGCTGGCCCGCACGGCCCGGGGGGTGCTCCTGCGCGCCGGGGGAGAGCCCCTGGAGTTCGACGCCGCGGTCGTGGCCACCCACGCCGACCAGGCCCTCGCCCTGCTCGCCGACCCCACCGACGCCGAGCGCGAGGTCCTCGGCGCCTTCGGCTACTCGCGCAACCGCACCCTGCTGCACACCGACGCCTCCGTCCTGCCCGCCGACCGCGACGTCTGGGCCAGTTGGAACCACCGCCTGGCCTCCTGCGAGCCCGACACCGAGCCCGTGCGGGTGAGCTACCACATGAACCGCCTCCAGCGCCTGGACGCCGACGAGCAGTACGTGGTCACCCTCAACGGAGCCGACGAGGTCGACCCCGACCGGGTCGTGGCCGCCATGGACTACGCGCACCCCGTCTACACCCCCGCCTCCCTGGCCGCGCAGCGGCGGCTGCCCGAGCTCAGCGACCGGGTCGTCGCCTTCGCCGGGGCCCACCACGGGTGGGGCTTCCACGAGGACGGGTGCCGCTCGGGCGTCCGGGCCGCCGCGAGCCTGGGGGTGCGCTGGTGACGCCCTCCCCGGCGCCCGCGCTGTACGAGGCCACCGTCCGCCACGTCCGCTCCGAACCCGTCCGCAACGCCTTCGCCTACGGCACCTACTACTGGCTGGTGGACCTGGACGACCCGCCGCGCCTGCGCTGGCCGCTGCGCGCACTGGCGGGGTTCCGCGCGAAGGACCACGCCGTGGACGGCGACCGCTCACCGGCCGCCACCCGCACCTCACCCGAAGCCGGTGCCCCGGCCGACACCCGTGTCCCGACCGGTACCGGGGCCGCGCGCCGCGACCGCGCCGACGGCTGGGCCCGGGAGCTGCGCGCCGACATCGACGCCCTCCTGGCAGAGCACGGCGTGGACCTCGACGGCGGCCGGGTGCTCATGCTCGCCCACGCCCGCGTCCTGGGCCACGTCTTCAACCCCCTGACCGTCTACTGGTGCCACCACCGCGACGGCCGCCTCAGCCGCGTCGTCGCCGAGGTCCACAACACCTACGGCCAGCGCCACCGCTACGTCCTGGACGTGGACGGCCGCGGCCGGGCCGAGGCGGACAAGGCCATGTACGTCTCCCCGTTCAACGCGGTGGACGGCCGCTACCGCCTCAGCCTCCCCGAGCCCGGTGAACGCCTCGCGCTCACCGTCGCCCTGCACCGCGACGGGCGCCCGCCCCTCACCGCCTCGGTACACGGCCTCCGACGCCCCGCCACCACCGCGTCCCTGCTGCTCAGGGCGCTGCGCCACCCCCTAGCGCCGCTGGTCGGCGCGCTGCGCATCCGGCGCCAGGGCATCGGCCTCTACCTGCGCGGGCTGCCCGTCCAGCCTCGCGGGCACACGCACACACCAGCGACCGAACGGAAGACCAGGACACGGCCATGACCACGACCAGCCCCCACACCCGACCGCCCCTGGACGCACGGCGCTGGCCCGACGTGGCCAGGGTGCCCGGCGGACGCCTGCGCGCGGCCGTCGCCCGAGCCATAGTCCGCCACGCCACCGCGCGCTCGGGCGTGCGCGTGCGCACCGGCTCCGCCGCGCCCAGCGCCGACGACGGCGCGCCCGTCCTGGAGCTGCGCGACCCCGACGCCTTCCACCGCCGTCTGGCCGCGGGCGGCCTCATCGGCTTCGGCGAGTCCTACATGGCCGGGGAGTGGGACTCGCCCGACATCGTCGCCCTGCTCACCCGCCTGGCCGCGGACTACGAGAACCTCGTGCCGCGCCCCCTCCAACCCCTGCGCCACGTCACCCTGCCCCGAAGGCCCGCCTCGGACCGCAACACCCGCGCCGGGTCCAGACGCCACATCAGCCACCACTACGACCTGTCCAACGACCTGTTCGGTCTCTTCCTCGACCGGACGATGACCTACTCCTCCGCGCTGTTCGAGGACGGGGAGGCCCGCGACCGCGACACCCTGCCCCGCGCCCAGGAGCGCAAGATCGACCGCCTCCTGGACGCCGCGGGCGTGGCCGAGGGCGTCGAACTGCTGGAGATCGGCACCGGCTGGGGCGAGCTGGCCGTGCGCGCCGCCCGCCGCGGTGCCCGCGTCACCACCGTCACCCTCTCCGCCGAGCAGCGCGACCTGGCCGTCGAACGCGTCGCCGCCGCCGGGCTCTCCGACCTTGTCGACGTCCGCCTGTGCGACTACCGCGACGTCACCGGAACCTACGACGCCGTGGTCAGCGTGGAGATGATCGAGGCCGTGGGCGAGCGCTACTGGCCCGCCTACTTCGCCGCCCTGGACAGGCTCGTGCGCCCCGGCGGACGCGTGGGCCTCCAGAGCATCACCATGGAGCACGCCCTGATGCGCGCCTCGCGCGGCTCCTACACCTGGATGCACAAGTACGTCTTCCCCGGCGGACTCATCCCCTCGGTCACCGCCGTCGAGGAGCGGTTGCGGGCGGGCACCTCGCTGCGCGTCGTCGACCGGCTGTCCTTCGGCCGCGACTACGCCGACACCCTGCGCGTGTGGCGCGAGAACTTCACCGACGCCGCCGAACGGGTGGAGGCCCTCGGCTTCGACGCCACCTTCCGCCGCATGTGGTCCTTCTACCTCGCCTACTGCGAGGCCGGATTCCTGTCCGGAATCATCGACGTCGAGCAGATCACCATGGAGAAAGCCCGATGAGCACAACCGCGACCCCCGCCAGCCCCCGGGGAGCCGCCCACTTCCTCGCGCCCCTGGCCGCCGGGCTGTTCAACGGCGTGCTCCCCGTCCGGCTGCGCGCCTGGGACGGCAGCGAGGCCGGTCCCGCCGACGCCCCGCTGGCGGTGCTGCGCGACCGCGACGCCCTGCGCCACATCCTGGCCCGCCCCGGCGAGCTGGGCCTGGCCCGCGCCTACGTCACCGGATCGCTGGACGTGGAGGGCGACCTCACCGACGCCCTGAGCCGGGTGTGGTCCAGCGTGCGCGAGAACGGCACCTCGCTGCCCGGCCCCGCCGAGTGGGCCCGCGCGGCCCGCACCCTGCTGGCCCTGGGCGTGGTGGGCGCCCCGCCGCCCGCCCCGCCGACCGAGGCGCGCCTGCGCGGACGCCTCCACTCCAGCGAGCGCGACGCCGCGGCCGTCTCCCACCACTACGACGCCGGGAACGACCTGTACGAGCTGCTCCTGGACGAGTCCATGGCCTACTCGTGCGCCTACTGGACCAGCGAAGACCCCGGCTACACCCTCGCCGACGCCCAGCGCGACAAGCTCGACCTGATCTGCCGCGAACTGCGCTTGGTCGAGGGGGACCGCCTGCTCGACGTGGGGTGCGGCTGGGGATCGCTCACCCTGCACGCCGCCCGCCACC
Organism: Nocardiopsis sp. RV163; assembly: GCF_001029525.1. Taxonomy (NCBI): domain Bacteria; kingdom Bacillati; phylum Actinomycetota; class Actinomycetes; order Streptosporangiales; family Nocardiopsidaceae; genus Nocardiopsis; species Nocardiopsis sp. RV163. Next base: position 35,538 of record NZ_LEKI01000039.1, read on the forward strand.
ACGGCGCGCGCGTCACCGCCGTCACCCTCTCCGCGCGCCAGCGCGACCACGTCGCGGCCCGCGTCCGCGATGAGGGCCTGTCCGACCTGGTCGAGGTGCGCCTCCAGCACTACCGCGACGTCACCGACGGCGGCTTCGACGCCGTGGCCGCCATCGAGATGGGCGAGCACGTGGGCCGCGACGAGTACGCGCCCTTCGCCCGCCGCCTGTACGACCGGCTGCGCCCCGGCGGGCGCCTTCTGGTCCAGCAGATGTCGCGGCGCGGCGCCCAGCCGGGAGGCGGCCCCTTCATCGAGCGCTACATCGCCCCCGACATGCACATGCGCCCCCTGGGCGAGACGGTCGGGCTGCTGGAGGACGCCGGACTGGAGGTGCGCGGCGTGCGGGCCATGCGCGAGCACTACGTGCGCACCGCCCGCGCCTGGTTGGAGGTGCTGGAGCGCCGCTTCGACGACCTGGTCGCCCTGGCCGGCCCCGAGGCCGCCCGCGTGTGGCGGCTCTACCTGGCCGGGGGCGCGCTCGCCTTCGAGGAGGGGCGCATGGGCGTGGACCAGATCACGGCCGTGCGCGCCGACCTCGCCGGGAGCCGCTGATGGACGCCTCCGCGCTCGCCGCCACCCTCGGCCTGTCCGCCCTGGCCGTGCTGGCGCTCATGCTCGCGACCTTCGCCCTCGCACTGCGCCTGGGCAGGCACAGCGTGGTGGACGCGGCCTGGGGGCTCGGGTTCACCGCCGCGGCGGCGGTCGGCGCCCTGACCGCCTCGGGCGATCCCGCCCGCGCCTGGCTGCTGGCCGGGCTCACCGCCGTGTGGGGCCTGCGCCTGGCCGTGCACATCGGGCTGCGCTCCCGGGGCAAGGGCGAGGACCCCCGCTACGAGCGCCTGCTGGCCGGGGCGCCCGGGAACCGGAACGCCTACGCCCTGCGTGTGGTCTACCTGCTCCAGGGATTCCTGGTGTGGCTGGTCGCCGTGCCGGTCCAGGCGGCGGTGCACACCGACGCGCCCCTCCTCGGCTCCCCGCAGGTGTGGCTTGCCGCCGCAGGTACGGCCGTGTGGCTGGTGGGGTTCGTGTTCGAGACGGTGGGCGACGCCCAGTTGGCCCGGTTCAAGCGCGACCCCGCCAACAGCGGGCGGATCATGGACCGCGGCCTGTGGGCGTGGACCCGCCACCCCAACTACTTCGGCGACGCCTGCGTGTGGTGGGGGCTGTTCCTGGTCGCGCTGTCGGGGTCGTGGTGGGTGCTGCTCACCCTGCCCGCGCCCGTGGTGATGACCTTCCTGCTGACCCGGGGGTCGGGCCAGCGGCTGCTGGACGAGCACATGTCCGGGCGGCCCGGCTGGGCGGAGTACGCCCGGCGAACCAGCGCGTTCGTGCCGATGCCGCCCGGAAGGGGCTGAAGACCCCGGGCGCCGATTCCCGTCCCGGGGCCCTCACGGAAGGGGGGAGGGCCCCGGGACGGGCCGTCGGACGCATCCGCGCGGCGGACCGCGACGGGGTCCAACCGCGGGGCATCGCGCGACCGGGGCCGTTTCCGGCCGGCCCCCGGCGGGCGGTCCGCTAGGACGTCGTCTCGTGCGTCAGGCCCCAATCGACCCGGTTCAGGCTGCCGTCGCGCGCGAAGCGGACCCGTACCGTGTACAGCCCCATGAGGCCGCCCAGTTCGTCTGGGCCGAAGACGTCCAGGGGGCGCACGCCGTGGCGCTCGAAGTAGCCGAGGGCCATCGCCCGCACGGCCTCCCGCCTTCCCTCCTCCGGTACCAACGGATGCGTGAGGTCGGCGGCGCCCTCCAAGTCCCGGGAGGTGACCTGGGGGTCGGTGCCGGGAACCGGAATCCGCGTGTCGGTGACGGCCAGGTGGACCTGCCGCCCGTCGGATGCCCCCACAACCGTCCACGCCCGCGCGCCGTCGATGTCGGCCGCCGTGCGGGAGAGGATCTGCGCGACGCTACCGGGCAGGTGGTGGGCTGACAGGTCGGCGCTGTCGGCGTCCAGGTCCGCAGCGCCCCCCTCGCGCGCGGCCGAGCGCAGGACGGACGCGCCCTCGGACGCGGCCCACTCCCACAGGTCCCGCCCGGGGGTGAAACGGCCGACCTCACGGGCCTCCAGGTCCACGCACCCGGGGTAGCGGAGGACCCCGGAGGCGGAGTCCCATTCGGGCTCGGAGCCCGCAGGCCACCCCAGGTCCCTGAGGTACTCCTCCAGCGCGGCCTCCCGGCGCAGCGTGGCGCCGATCCTGGGCATCACGTGGGCCAGCACGCCCCGGGGTATCCGCCGGGCGCTCCCGGCATCGGCCGCGTCCTCCGTGGCCGCGGGCCCCCGATGAGCGGGCTCCTCCACCGGCGCCGCACCGCCCGGTCCGGTCACGAACACGGACTCGACGTTGTCGGAGTCGTCCAGTGCCACGGTGATCCGGTTGCCGCTGGGCAGCTCCAGGGTGTTGCGCCCCGCCGAACGCTCCACGGGCAGCCCGTGGTGCTCGGCGTAGCCCTCGACCACCGACGCGGCGTAACCCCGGCCCTCCAGGATTTCCGGGCCGGGGACCAGCATCGCGCCCAGACGCAGGAACTGCTCGGCGGTGGCGGTCCTGAACTGGTCCCCGGTAGTTGGACCGGCTAACTGAAGGTTAAGCCGCGAGGGCCTGAGCTCGGTACTGCACCGGGCTCAGGCCCTCAAGGTAGGTATGGACGCGTTCGTGGTTGAACCAGGCGATG